>NZ_JBTNDE010000023.1:0-51715 GCF_054511155.1 Arthrobacter glycogeni
CTCAGGCAGCCCGATACCGGTTGCCGCTGTGAGGTAATCGTCAAAGTCGACAATGCTCAGTGGGCCCGGCTGGGCGGATACGTAGGTTTCCCCTGGTGAAAGTGCGCCTTCGGCGTAGAGGGGTTCGGTGAAGGCATCATCGGAGGTCGCTTCCAGGGTGCCGTCGGGGCGCAGGATCTGGGTGATCTGGGTGTCGGTGCCGGTGATGTCACCGGCAATATCGACGCTGTCATCCTCACTGATCTGCTCCACAACTGAATCCAGGTGCTGAATAGCCAGGTCACGCGCGTTGTCCAGCAGAGACGAGCGCAGGAGGATCAGCAGCACCACCCCGGCGATCGTGAGCACGATGGCCAGAGTAGCGACGGCCGCGGCTGTGGCTTGTTTACGCACCCCCCATATGCCCTGTAGCCGTCCCCTGCTGCGGGGACGTGGCCGGACGGGATCAACGTTCATCGGAGACCAGGCAATACCCCATACCGCGCACGGTTTTCAGGGTATTCATGCCGAACGGCGTGTCGATTTTTTTGCGCAGGTACCCCATGTAGACCTCGACCACGTTGTCGCTGCCCTCGTAGGCGGAATCCCACACGTTATCGAGGATCTCGGCCTTGGAGACCACCTGATCATGGCTGCGCATCAGATACTGCAGGATTGCGTACTCTTTCGGCGTCAGCGCCAGCACGGTGTCCCTCCGGGTGACCGTTCGGCGGACCGGATCCAGAACCAGTGAACCCACGGCAAGGTTGACCGGGCGTTCGGGAGCGCCCCTCCGGATCAACGCCCGGAGGTGCGCGACCAGAACAATGAAACTGAACGGTTTGGTCAAATAATCATCAGCCCCGAGGTCGAAGGCATCCGTTTGATCGTATTCGCCGTCCTTGGCGGTCAGCATCAGGACTGGGGTCCAGATTTTAGCTTCCCTGATTTCCTTCAGGATCTGATAGCCGTGCTTTCCCGGCAGCATGATGTCCAGCACCGCGACGTCGTAGGGGTTCTCCAGTGCCAGCCAGGCCCCGGTCACGCCGTCATTGGCAACGTCGACCACGAACCCCTCATTGGTCAGGCCGCGGCGGATGGACTCCGCGAGATCTTTTTCGTCCTCGACCAACAGAATCCTCACAGTGGTTCTCCTTCGTTAGCGCCCATCCTAGTCAACGCCGTTACCGACCCTGCCCGTGGAGGACCCGGAGAGACTGGGTTCAGCCTCCCCAAGGACTGCAACGGCGGGGCTTGTTTCCGACCGATTCCGGCGAACCTGCCGGAGGATTTCGATCACCGTCGGAACCACCGAGACGGCAACAATGACCAAGGCAATCAGCTCCACATGCGCCGTGATGAACGGGACACCACCGAGAAGGGACCCGGCGATCGTCACCCCGGCCCCCCACAGCACAGCGCCGAGAACATTCCAGAGCAGAAACTTCCGGTACGGGTAGTGGGCGGTACCAGCCGCCAGCGGGACAAAGGTCCGCGCGAACGGCACGAAACGTGCCAAAACCAGGGACCGGCCCCCATAACGGGCGAAAAAGCCTTCCGCGCTGGCTAGATGCCGGGACCTCAGCACACGGGCATCGTCGGTGAACAGGCGGCGCCCGAAACGACGGCCCAGCCAGTACCCCACCTGGTCCCCCACAATCGCAGCTACCACAATGACTGTGACCAACACGGCAAGGTTCAGCCCAAGACGGGCATGCAACAGGCCGGCCGTGAAGATCAGCGAATCCCCCGGCAGGAAGGGGAAAAGAACCCCTGATTCGATGAACACCATGCCAGCCACTACCCCCAGAGCCCACCCTCCCAGGCCCTGCAACAAGGCAGCGGGATCCGTGAGGTTCGACCACGGGACGGCGGTCGCCACATCGGCAACAGCGATGGGTAGGTAAACGGTCATCGGAAGAATCCCCTCAGATATGGATAAGAAGCGGTGGACTTACGTTCCTGCCAGCCTGCACCAGGGTTGCTGAAGGAACCCTGAGAACGCTTGACCGGAGGTTTGGTTTGCTGCATGCCTCCCGTGCTGGTGCTGATCCGGGACGCAGGCCGGCCGCACACCGTTTGGGGGCGGGTGTGCGACCGGGGTCTTATTTGGATGTGGATGATGTTGTTCGGGTTGTTAGTTGGTTTCCGCTGATGCGGCCTCCTGCGCGTCGTCCTGTTCGCCGTCGGCTTCGTTGTCTGCGCCGGTCTGGTCATCTGCGGTTTCGCCCGTTTCTCCGGACTCGTCCTCAGCACTCTCACCGGCTTCGCCCGATTCGTCCTCTGTTTCCTCGGACGCTTCGTCTTCGCCGGCCTCGGTGGCCAGGACAGTAGCGTTGCCGGCGTCGACCTCGACCTCGGTCAACACTCCGGCACCGTCCTTGACGGTCACCTCGTAGACGACCGACCCGTTCTCGTCACCGAGTTCGGTGGAGACCACACTGGATCCTGGTGCCGATCCGGTGGCGGCGGCTTCGGCGGCCTTCGCGTCGATGGTCGCCAGCTTCGCAAGCTGTGCAGACTCGTCTGCCTCGGACTGCTCGGTTGCCGACTCGGGAGCAGTGATAGATCCGTTGAGCTTCGGTTCCTGCTTCTCGTCCGCTTCGTTGCCGTCTTGGCTGGCCTGGACCGGCGGGGTTGGCGCGACGGTCGCAGCATTCGCGGCGGTCAGTCCGACCGCTGCGGTTCCTCCGATCAGTGCAATCCCTGCAAGGGAGCCGACGAGCATCTTCTTTTTGTTGCTGGGGGTGGCGTTCATGGTGGTGCCTTTCAGTGAGGACTTGGACCCTCCCGGTATTGCTGTCTTCCGTTCAGGTCCGGCCCCGTTTCCCGGTGCCTGTAACCACTCTGACCCCTGCCTGCTTAGAGAACGCTGAGAGACCCTGAGAGCCAGATAAGGACCAACCCGCACGCAGCCGGAACCCAGTGCCGCTTATGCTCCTCAGGTAGATGGAGTTGCGGTACGCTCTGGACTTGAAACAAAGGAGTACTTATGCCTGTGCATGCGTATCCTGAGCCTCACGTCTCAGGAATGTCCGGACGTCTGAACGCGCTTCGCGCCGCGGTCCTCGGCGCCAATGACGGCATTTTGTCGATGGCAGGACTGGTGATCGGTGTCGCCGGTGCCAGCACCGAGGTTCAGCCGGTGTTCATCGCAGGGATGGCCGGCCTAACAGCCGGTGCGGTTTCCATGGCATTGGGTGAATACGTTTCGGTGAGCAGCCAACGCGACAGCGAGAAGGATTTGATTGCCAAGGAAATACGTGAACTCGCCGAGAACCCGGAATCCGAACTGGAAGAATTGGCCGGGCTCTATGAGCAGCAAGGTCTCAGCAGTACCACGGCAACTGCGGTGGCGCGGGAACTGACGGCCAGGAATCCTCTCAAGGCCCACTTGCGAATGGAACTTGGCGTGGATGAGGAGGAACTGACTAACCCGTGGCACGCCGCCGTGTCCTCGGCCGTGGCCTTCCTGCTGGGTGGGCTTCTGCCGGTCCTGGCGATCCTGCTCTCCCCTGTTCAGGCGAGGGTGTGGATCACCTATGGCATCGTGTTAGTCGCGTTGGCGCTGACCGGTGCGGCCGGGGCCAAAATCGGCGGCGGGTCAGTCCGGAAAGCAGCCCTGCGGGTAGTGGTCGGCGGGGCTGTGGGGCTGATGATCACGTACGGCATCGGATTGCTGTTCGGAGCCACAGTCCTCTGACCGGACTTCCAGCAGTATCCCGGCCCGGGGCAGGAGTACAGCCCTCGCGCCCTCTACGGGAGCGGATAAGGTTTCGGTCACGACCGGTTAGTGATTGGCGCTCCAGTAGAGGGCGCGCGCCGGGCAATACTTCACGGCTAGTCGCGCCTCACGGCTCTCCGTGGCGGGACCGCTGAGTATCGGGTAGCCCCATTCGTCGAGGATGATGTGTTCGGGCAGGAGGGTCGCGCACACCCCGTGCCCGGTGCAGGCGATCCGGTCCACCGCAAGGAACCGTCCAGTCACTTCCCCTGCCTCGGCGCTGGTTTCATTGCTCATGCTGCGGCGCCCCGTTGCCGGATCGTGCAGAAACCATCGGCATGTTCTTCCAGGTGCACGGCGAACACAGTCAGGGCGCTGGCAGTGAACGCTGCGATACCGTCCGGGAAGTGGCAGGCTCCCCGCCCCGGCAGCAGGCCAATACGCTGCTTGAGGTCCTGCAGGACGCGGGGCCCTCCAGTTCCGCTCGCAAGCTGATGGAAACCGTGCGACACAGCCGGCACACCGAACATGCAGGGCCCGCACTGCCCGGCGGATTCTCCCGCGGCCCAGGCGAGCATCCCGGACACCGTGTCGACAGGGCAGGAGCCAGGGGCGAGCACGTTGATGACTCCGGGGCCGATGACTGCGTCCGCTGTTGCCAGGGATGGACTGGAGTAGGCCAGGCCCGGCACCCTGTCCATCGGGATGAAGCTCCCGCCCAGGCCACCAATATTCAGGGCGGAGGAACCAGGGTCGGCGTGACCGGCCAAGGCGAGGATGTCCGCCAGTGGTGGTCCGGCCTGTGTTTCGTAGACCCCAGGGGAAGGTACCGCCCCGATGATGGTGACCATGCGTGGGCCGGGGTCCAGGGGGGTGCCGAAGGAACGGAACCACGCCGGGCCGTGCTGCTCAATCTGGGCGATGCGCAGCACCGTTTCGGCGTTCAGCACCAACGCGGGACGGGTGTTTTTACCGTCAGGGGTGCGCCCGCCCTCCACGAGTCGCGTGCGCTTGGTCATCGGCCTTGCCTGCCCGCCACGCTGTAAAGCGACGAGGGCGCTGGCCTCGGAGGAAACGTACCGGTGCGGGACGGGCAGCACCCTTTTGCCGTGTGCCAGCAGGAACTTCTCGGCATCCGTTCCGGCGTGGACAGCGTACGTCGCCTGCTTTAGCTGTGTCAGCCGGACACCGTGGTCCACCTCGGCCAGATACCGTTTCAGCACGTAAGCGTCTTTGGCTGCACCGATTTCCCCGTCGCAGGCGTTGATGATCAGTTCCGCCCCGGCACGCTGTGCTGCGGCGAGCTTCACCGCAGTGGGAAATGCTGAACCGCCACGACCGGTAAGCCCCGCCGCTACGAGGTCGTCGATGATGGTCACTGCCATGGCTGTGCCCCGATCCGGTGCCGCAGGGTTTCATCGGGTTGCCGGGACGAGAGCCGGAAAATCACGGCACCGGTCCCTGCCGCCAGGCAGGCGATGCTCACGGCCCGAAGGGCCCAGGCGCTGCCTGTTCCCAGGGCGATGCCGTGCACGACCGCGGCCGGCCACAACACATAGGAAACGGCGTGGACACGCGCCCACCACGGATCCGGTACCCGTTGCCGCAGCATGGATGTCACTGTCACAGCGATCAGCAAATCGAAAGCAATAGTACCGAGGCCCACCCAGGCCAGCTCATACCCGGAGGTGAAGGGTACGACGGCGGACATCCACCCGATGTCCACGTAGGTTTCAAGAACGGCGGTGACCACATGCACTATCAGGAACACCGTCATACCCAGGGCAAGGTTGCGGTGCAGGCCGGTGATCACGGTGGTCTGCGTGCCCTCCGGACGCCTCCGCCCCGAGGTGACCACACCAAGGATGAACACCACAGTCAACAACACTATGGCGGTGATTCCGGTGGCCCGGGATAGCACCCAGAGGACCTCATTGACGGCCGGGGTCACATCATCGCTCCCGCGCTGCCACCGGTGGCAGCCTCATCAGTGCTCGGCCAGCCCCCCGTGCGGACCACCGCCCCGTCCGGGCGCCTGAGCCGTGCACTGATTCCGTTGAAAGCCAACCATCCCGGGGCCTCTTCGCCCAGAATGACAGCAGCGGTCGAGGCAGCGTTGGCCTCCACCACGGTCGCGCCAGCGCACGTTACTTCCGCCCACACCGGTACCGCGGTGTCCCCGGTCCGGGGATCAAAAATGTGGTGGATACGCTCACCGCCGCGGATCCAGGTCCGTAACCGGGTAGAAGAAGTGGCCAGTGCCTGACGATGGATCGTGACGACCTGGCCGATGGTCCCACCGGCCTGTTCCACCCCCACCAGCCAACCGCCAGCCGGTGGACTCCCAGCGACGGCGATATCCCCACCCAGATCGACCAGAAACCCCCCGGGCAAGGTTTGGGCCAGGGTCCCAGCGATGCTGTCCGCGGCATAGGCTTTGGCGCTGGCCCCAAAGTCAAGGACCATTCCCTGCGGTACGCCCAACACGCCCGTTACAGGATCGAAATAGAGGAGCTTCCACCCGGGCGCTGGTACCGGGCGGTTGGGCATCGTCCAGTCGTCTCTGCTAGCGACAGCGCTCATGTCGACATCGTACCCGGAGCGGATCAACGCGGAACCGATAGTGGGATCAACGAGCCCATCGGTCAACTCCGCGGTTTCCAAGGCAGCCCCCAACACCTCGGCGAACAGCGCGCTGACGTCGACCGTGACCGGACCCGATACTGCTCTCCGGTTGATGACGCCAAGCTCGGAATCGGCCCGGAACCGGGAGACCGAATCATCCAGTCCCCGCAGATAGGTGCGGACGTACTCCGCCGCGGGTTCCAGCCTCAGTTGCTCCGTGACATGTAAACCCACCGTGGTCCCAATCGCGGGGAACGTGAGCGAATACATGCTCAGGACCCCTTGGTCGTGACCTGAGGCTGGGCCTGCTGGGTGTGTTGCGGCGCGTTCAATGGGGCCGCACTCCTACTGAAGCCCTGCCCACCGGTGGACACCACCCCCTGCTGCACCGTCTGCTGCGCAGGCTGCTGGGTTGCCTGTTGCCCAGCTACGAGACCGGCACTCATCCCCGCGGTGGCCAGACCGGCCACCAGCAGCCCTCCCACCGTCCACTGCTGAATAGACCGCAAAGCCCGGGTCCGTGAATTGTTCATCATTGCTTTCCTCCTCTCAGCGTCCGTTAAGCATCACCCCCGCATGCTTAACGAACGCTGAGAGGCGCCGAAGGACGACAAAAGCGCAGCAGCCGCTGCGGCTGATAGTTCACCCACACCCCGAAGGAACCAAACTCATGAAGAAGACCCTGATCATATCCGCGACAGTACTGGCCGCAGCTGGCCTCGCATTGAGCGGTTGCAGCGTTAATCCTGGCATTGACCCAGCCAGCACGCCGGGCCCGTCCGCCACCTCAAGCAGCAGCACGCCGGGCCCGTCCGCCACCTCAAACAGCAGCACGCCGGGAATGTCCGGAATGCCGGAGATGTCAGGGGACGGCACAAACACCACCCCGGCAACGCCGGACGGCGGCACCAAATCCGCGGGCGATAACCACAACGCCGCGGACACGACGTTCGCCCAGCTGATGATCCCCCACCACGAAGATGCCATCACCATGAGCGATGGCCTCCTCGGAAAGGAAGGCATCGATTCCCGGGTGATGGCCCTGGCCGACCGAATCAAAGCCGAACAAACCCCCGAAATCGATCAGCTCAACGCTTCCCTGGAAGCATGGGGCGAACCGGCGGGCATGCCCGGCGGGATGGACGGGTCAATGGGCGGATCGATGGGAGGGGGCGATATGCAGGCGCTGGACGCCGCGCAAGGCACGGAAGCGTCGACGGTCTTCCTGGAACAGATGATCATCCATCACACCAGCGCCATCGCCATGGCCGAACAGGAAGCCGCCAATGGATCGGATGCTGACACGGTCAAATTGGCCGAAAGCATCGTGTCTTCGCAGAAGGCTCAGATCCAGGAAATGAAGGATCTGCTCACCACCCTGTGACGAAGCGCGGGCAGGTGCCGACGGTTGCAATGAGGTCGTCCTGCTTGGCCCCGCGGTGTGGTTGCTGTCTTTGCAGGGGAGGGAGGGCCCGCTGATCGGTGACTCCACCTTGCAGGGGTTCGGAGTCAGGTCATGGCCATCGAGGTCCAAGGAAACGCAGATTCTTCCGCGGATACCCCCAGCGGTATAATAGTTTATGTAGGCAGCCAGAAGAGTTCCTCCGCATCATGTTCCACCAACTTCCTATAAGGAGACTTTCATGCCCTTCGAGCGCACCTATAACCAGCGCCACTCCCCAGCCAGCTACTCTGCCCCGCGCCATACTGCCGGTCAGGCCCTGGTTGTCGATCAGAACGACGACGATCGGTGGCGAGCGGGCAACCCAGCGGTAACGGGACGACGGAATGGGACGAAATCATAATGGATGGCAATGGAATGGTCGGTATGGGGTTGGGTTGGATCTTCTGGCCCCTGCTGATCATCGGGGTACTGATGCTGGCGTTCGTCCTGGTGAGGTCTTTCACTGGGTCCGCCCGCGCAGACCGTGGTAGCGCGCCGGGTGGAGACTTCACCCCGCCAACGGGCGCGGGTCCGGGCGGCGCCCGGGAGATCCTTGAAGAGCGGTACGCCCGCGGCAAGATCAGCACCGAGGAATACCGCGAACGACTGCGGACCCTTCAGGAGGGAGACCGGTGAGCCAACTCACGCGCCGGCAGTTGCTGGTCCTGGGCCTCGCTGGTGCCGGAATGACGGCAACCGGCGGAGCCGGGCTGTGGTGGTCCAACAGCGGCGCCACCCTCGGGGGCGGTCAGAAGTTGCTGCAGCCGAAGGTGCTCACCAGCGCCAAGGGGATGCTCCAGTTCGCTTTGGAAGCCGCCCCTGCCCGCGTTGAGGTCGGCGGCCAGCCCGCCAACGTCCAGGCCTTCAATGGGTCCTTACCCGGACCCACCCTACGTGTGCGCGGCGGGGACACGATCCGGGTGGAAATGACCAACAAGCTGGAGGCACCCACGAACCTGCACGTGCACGGGCTGCATGTCTCGCCCCTGGACAACGGGGATAACCCGTTCGTGAGCATCGATCCTGGGGAGTCCTTCAACTACGAGTTCATCCTGCCGGCTGATCACCCGCCGGGCACCTACTGGTACCACCCGCACCGTCACGGTCACGTTGCCGACCAGTTGGCCGCTGGACTCTACGGGGCCATCGTGGTGGAGGATCCCGATCCGATACCGGTGAGCCGGGAGCGGGTGCTGGTGGTATCGGACCTGTCCTTGGACGCGTCCGGGAACCTGTCGGAGGTCACTGCCATGGAGCAAATGATGGGCCGCGAGGGGCAGATTGTGCTGGTCAACGGCCAGATCAGCCCGCAACTCACCGCCGCGCCGGGGGAACGGGAGCGATGGCGGATCGTCAACGCCTGCGCCGCCCGCTATTTGCGCCTATCCCTCGATGGACAAGGCGTACGGTTGCTCTCCTTCGACCTGGGCCGAGTACGTGAACCAGCAGAAGTGACCGAAGTGGAACTGGCGCCGGGCAACCGGGTGGAACTGCTCGTGGACACCCGTAAAGGCACCTCCACCCTGGTGGCGGCGCCCGTAGATCGCGGCGGGATGGGCGGGATGATGGGTGCTGGCAACGATCAATCTGACAACAGCGATCCAGTCGATCTATTGCGCCTTGACGTGTCCGGAGATGTGGTAGCAACCCTCCCGGAGGTTCCCGCCGGGCCTGCGCTGCAGGACCTGCGGAACGGGACAATCACCGGCCGCCACACCCTGGACTTCGACATGGGCATGAGCGGCGGCATGGGCAATGGCAGCGGTGGGAACATGATGTCATTCACCATCAATGGCAAGGCGTTCGATCCAGACCGGCTCGACACCGCAGTGCAGGCTGGTGGGATTGAGGAGTGGACCCTGACCAACTCCAGTTCCATGGACCACCCCTTCCACCTACACGTGTGGCCGATGCAGGTAGTCCAGGATGGGGCCCGCGACCTGAGCGAGCCTACCTGGCAGGACGTCGTGAACATCCCGGCTCGCAGCCAGGTAAAAGTACTGGTGGCCTTCGATGATTTCCAGGGCCGCACCGTCTACCACTGCCACATCCTCGACCACGAGGACCTCGGCATGATGGGCACCGTCGAAGCCCGCTAGCCTCGAGCCAAAGCCCCGCAACGCGTTTCTTCGCGCTCACCGCCTGATCGGTTCCGGCGTAATAGGACAGCAGTGCAAGAGGGTCTCGCTTGTCTGAGCCGTGTTGCTCGCAAAGCCAGTCCCTCACCGCGGCTGTTCGCGTCTCACACGGGATCTTTTCCGGCAGTCCTCGCCGAAGAGTCGGGCGGTCTGGTACGGCTGGTCGGGGCCGACGAAGAGCGCCAGGTCTTTCGTCATGGCACACTCAGTGCACAATGCAGTCAGCTTCGCACCATGGCTTCAGCTTCGTCGGCCGCGCTGGGCGTTGAGATGGCTTCCTGGGCAAGGATGTGTGCGAAATGGCGAGCCGCTGCCGCATAGTGAGGATCGTCCAAAAGGTCGGCAACGGCTGCCGCGATCTTGTCTGGCGTCGACTTTGCGCTCAGGCGTATGCCGGCGCCCTGCCGGAGAGCTCGCACCGTGTTGTCCTTCTGGTCGCGGCCCATCGGTATGCACACCAGCGGGACACCGGCCGCAAGAGCCTTGATCATTGTGCCGTGGCCGGCATGAGTGATGACGACAGATGCCTCGGGAAGTATCCGGCTGTGCGGCGCCGCCTGAACGACGTCGACATTGGGTGGCGCCTCGATTTCGTCCGGATCTACCGCAGTGCCGGTTGTCATTAGCCCCCGGACAGGTAGCTGGCCCAGCGCCCGAGCGATGCGCTGGAGAAGGCCGACCTGGTGTTGGAAGATCGAACTGGTGGCGACGAGGACGAGCGGGTCGGTGCCCTGAGAATGCCACTCGGCGGTTGCCCAAGCGGGATCGTCGAGCTGCGGCCCTACGTATCTGACATTAGCTGGCAGCCGGGGAGCGACGAAGTCGAACGACGGACTGGTCATGACCAAGACCTTGGTGCATCGGTCGAACAACTCGAATACGTCGTGCAGCGGCGGCTGTCCGTAGCTGGCCAGCACGGCGTTGAGCCGTGGCAGGGTGCGGTCCAGGAGCCACGAAACGGTTCTCGGGGCCAGCGTGTCCCTCGTCCGGCGAAGCACCCCCGGGCCTGGTGACCAGCCGGTCCCCATCAGGGGCAGGCCCGGCGTCGGCCGCAGGTAGGTCTGTGCAAGCAAAGCGGCGGTCGGAAGGCCGGTCGATTGGGCCCCGATCAGAATTCCCGGCAAGCCATCCGCTAGGACGGCATCCACAGGGAACTCGCGAATGGTCGCCACGACGTCATTGGCGAAGCGCCTGGTCATTTCTTTCCCGGCGGCAAAGTCTTTGGCCGCCCGGAAGGCGCGCACGGGGTTGCGCCCCTCTAACGCGGCGATCAGGGCCGTCTGCTCGTGTCGGGAGTTGACGTGGGGCGCATCCCTCCACGGGCTGAAAGCGCAACCAGCCGATCTGGCCGACGCTTCGATCGTCGGATCGGCCAGTACGTGCACCTCATGGCCCCGCCGGACGAGCTCGGCGGCGAGACCGATCGCTGGCGGGACGGTTCCTCCGCCGTCGATCACGGCCAACAGGAACCGGGCACCGCCTTGCCCCGGGTGTTCAGTCATCATCGGCCGGCGCCAGATCAAAGTATGCCGCGCTGACCATCAGCGTCTCGTCGACCATAGCCATCTCCTCACTGATCGGCGTCGCGCAGCAGGTTGATGCAGAACGCCAGCGGGCCTTCGTCGTCGCCCCACATGAGATTATCCTCGGGTGCATGAATTGCGACAAGGCGAATTCCATGGCCGCCTATGGGCAGTTTTTCATGGCCGCAAACGATGCCCAAGAGCGTCCGCCGTCAGCATGCGACCTCTGGGACAAGATGCCGGTCAATGGAATTTGCTAATGAGCTCGACGAGATTTTGCGCCTGGAGACCGGAACACGACAAGTCCGTATCGAACCTTCGCGTCTGCTTTCTTAAAGCCGGCTGTCCCGGTCCTCGGCGGCCAAGCAAAACACATCCGCCCTCCCGAAGGAGGGCGGATGTGTGGGCGTCGATTCTTTCATCTGTGGATCGGCCGCCCATCTAAAGCGGGGCCAGCTGCACTTCGACTTGCAGCTGGGTGAGCGTCCCTCCCGGGACGCCTCTCCCAGTTTGCGTGGACAGTCCTATCAGTGACTTTGCGTTGTCAGCTCGCTGGTGGCCAGCGAGACCCCGGCCTCCGCCGCGATCGATTTGATCAGAGCCGACGCGTTCTCTTCCGACCACCCAGCGTCGACTGCAGCATCAACATACTTCCCTGCGGCGGTGACTCCGGGCACAGCTACACCAAGACCGGATGCGAAATCCTGGATAAGACGGCTGTCCTTCTGCATCAGCTTGAGAGCGAATGACGGCGAATAGTCGTCGGCGAGGACCGAGGGCCCGACGCCATCGAAAATGGGCGAACGGAAGTCTGTGACTTTGAGTACGCCAAGCACCTTGTGGAGGTCCAGACCGGCGCGAGCGGCCAACGTAAGCGACTCGCCCAGGGCCAGAAGCTGCGATGCGACAACCAGGTTGCCGACGAGCTTCATCCGAACGCCCGATCCTCCGGGACCCATCAGGTGAACGGTCTCGCTGATCGGCTCCAGCACGCTCAAAGCTTCGTTGAAGGTGTCCTCGTCACCCCCGACGACGATCCAGAGGCCGCCGTTGTTGGCCTCGCCGCGTGAGCCGAAGACAGGAGCGTCGAGGAAGCGCAAGCCTTTCGACTCGAGTGCTTCGCGCTCGACCGCGCTCGCCTCCGGGCTGATGGTCGAGAGGTCGATCACGATGGGGTTGCCGTCGATGACGGCCGCAAGACCGTCCTCGCCAAGGACCACGGACTGGACTGCCACGTCGTCGCTGAGGCAATACATCACCACCGCTGCGCCCGTCACCGCACGGGCAATGGTGGGAGCGGACGTCGCCCCCGCAGCGACTGCTGATTCGACGGGTGCCTCCGAGCGGTTCCAGACGGTGACGTCGTGCCCTGCTGCGATTAGGTTCTTGACCATGCCGAGACCCATGGTCCCGAGTCCGAGGAATGCGATTTGCGTCATTCTGTGTGACCTCCTGTTTGTGATGAAGCCAGTGGCGCGTTCGCCGAGGCCCACGACTGCAGGAACCTCAGGAACGCAGTTGCGCCCGGGTCCTGCAGTCCGATGCTGCGTTCCTGCATCCACGATGCCCTGCCGCGGCGGGATTGGAGTTCCTTCGAGGCGATAACACCGCTTTCGGCGGCGCTTATGGCGGCGTCGAGCGCCTTTGCCCCCGGCCCAGCCTCGAGAAGTGCTTCGGCAGCTGGGAACATTGCGTCCAGGATCGTTTTGTCGCCGACCTGTGACTTGCCGCGCTGGCTGATCGATTCGGCCGCAGCGATTGCGAATTGTCCAACCTGATCGCCCGCTATGGATGGCGTGTCACCCCACACGCGCGAACCCGCGAGTAGCGCGCCGGCCACCAGAGCCGCCATAGTCGACGGGTTAGCGTTCGCGAACGCCTTGGCACAGGCCAGGACGACATCCGACGGGGTGGCGCCCGTCGGCAGGGCTTCCAGCGACTCGACGGCCGCCGCTGCTCCCAACGAGACGGTAATGCCCAGGTCGCCGTCACCGAGGGCTTGGTCAAGATCGCCAAGTTCTTCCGAATAGGTGGTGAATTCGCGAAGGCAATTGCGGATCGCGATGCTGAGTTCGTTTCCATTCATGACTTGCTCACGCTTCCTTGAAGAACGGGGATTCGGCTGGCGCGTTGAGCAGGGCAAGCCGCTCGTCATTCAACGCCAGCAGAGAGATGGAGGCCCCCGCCATTTCCAGGCTGGTGGCGTACTCCCCGACGTAGATTTTGTCGATAATGATTTCCTGATCGGTGAGCAGCGTGTGCACGCGGCGGAACAGGAGGTAGAGCTCTTCGAGCGGAGTTGCCCCCATGCCGTTGACGAGCACTGCAACCCGATCCCCCGCGCCGATACCGAGGTCAGCCACGAGACGTTCGGTGATGCGTTCCGCAATCCGGTCCGCCGTCTCCAAGGCGCCGCGATGGAACCCGGGCTCGCCATGAATGCCGATCCCCACCTCCATTTCACCCTCGTCGAGCTCGAAGCTCGGCTTGCCGGTCGTGGGCAGGATCGTCGGGGAGAGACCGATTCCCATCGTGGCTGTGTTGTCGATGATGTCTTCCGCCACCGCGGCCACCTGATCGAGCGAGTCGCCGCGCTCTGCAGCGGCGCCGGCTGCCTTGAAGGCAAACATGATTCCGGCGACACCCCTGCGGTCTGCGGAACGTTCCTTGGGCTGACTTGCCACATCGTCTCGGCCGACCGCGGTCACCGTGGCAATGCCTTCGAGTTCGGCCATGTCGGCCGCGAGATCGAAGTTAAAGACATCGCCACCGTAGTTGCCATACAGGTAAAGAACGCCCGCGCCTCCGTTGACCGCTTTGGTCGCTTCCAGCACCTGAGACGACGAGGGGGACGAGAAGACGTTCCCGATCGCCACGCCGTCGCAGAGGCCCCGTCCGACGTATCCCTTGAAAAGCGGGAGGTGCCCGGACCCGCCGCCTGTGACGATGCCGACTTTGCCAACGACCGGAGCGTCGGCACGCACCAACACCCGCCGATCATCCGCGGGAGTTTTTACGAGGTCGGGATGGGCCAACAGAATTCCTTCGACGAACTCGTCGACGAAGGCGCCTGGTTCATTAATGATCTTCTTCATAGTTCTTGGTCCTTTTTTCGAGATCAGGTTCAGTGGATGACGGGCTCGGTGGAGGGGGCCTCAGTGGCCGGTTGGGATCCAGCTTTCTTCGACCGTTTGGTGCGCGTAGACGAAACCGAATCGAGAATCATCACTCCGATCAGAATTACACCCTGGGCGATCGCGTACTCGTACGACGAGAGCCGGATGGCGGTGAACCCACTGGACACAACCTGCAGGGTGAGTGTCGCGAGGACAACGCCAGCGACCGATGCGAACCCTCCGGAGGGATTGGTACCTCCCAGCACGGCGATGACAATCACCAGGAGGACGTAGGAGGAGCCGTAGTCGGCCGACGCTGTGGGGTTGCGGGCAAGGAAGAGCAAGCCGGCAAGCCCGGCGAGCAATCCACCCACCATGTAGGTCTTCATGAGCACCGCCCGTCGCGGAATAGCCGAGTATTGCGCGGCGACAGGGTTGGCGCCCTCCAGCTGGATCATTCGGCCGAGGGCCGTGCGATTGATGAGAACAGCGACGAGGGCAGCAACGGCGAGGAAGATAATGAAAAGCACGGGGATGTTGGCGACGGCCGCCTGCCCGATCGTGCCGAGTATGGCCGGCGCGCCGTAGAGTGTCGTGCCGCCCGTCCAGACGATGGCGATCCCGTTGTAGATCTGCATGGTGGCAAGTGTTGCCAGAATCGGGGTGATTCCCACCACGCTCACCAGGAATCCATTGATTGCACCGCCGAGCACTCCGACGGCGAGACCGGCAAGAACAATGACGAAGGCGAGATTGTTTGCCAGGTCCGGGTCGTTCGTAGCTATCGCCGTGTGCAGGGTCGAAATGGTGATGGCGGAGAAATTAGCGACGGCTACCAGTGACAGGTCGATTCCGCCGGTGAGCATGACGACCATCATCCCGATTGCGATGATGCCGATTTCGGGCGCAGCGACAGCGATGTTCTGCAGATTGATCGGACTGAGGAAGACTCCGGGGTTAAGGATGGAGAACAGCGAGATCGCCATAAGCAGCGCAACGACCATCCGTCCTGCACCACGGTTTGCGCCGGTACGTCGCACTAACCGTTCGGTCCAGCTCCCGACTTGACCATTGAACTGGCGCAGCGACTTCGAGTTCGTACGGGGCGACTTCATGTCGGGGCTCAAGGTCCCACCTTCTGTTCGTCTTTGTGCGCCGAGTCGAGATCTTCGATCACACGCATCCGCCGGGAATCTCTTCGGGCCGCTATTGCCTGGATACCAACGCCGAGGACAAGGAGTACGCCGACCGCGGTGCGCAGCCACGCACTGGGTACGCCCACCAGCAAGAGGCTGTTCTTGATTACCTGCACGAGAAGTACGCCGAGTACAGTGCCAATCACGGAACCACGACCGCCGAAGATCGATGCGCCGCCGAGCACCACTGCTGCGATAATGTCGAGTTCGGTGCCGACCAGATCACGGGGGTTGGCGCTTCGACTGAGCACGATGTGGATGACGCCAGCGATTGCAGCGAGTGCTCCCACCAGCACGTAAACGGACACCTGAGTGCGCTTCACCTGGAACCCGGCACGCCGTGCCGCCTCCAGGTCGCCGCCCATGGCGTAGAGGGAGCGTCCGAACATAGAGCGCTTCAGCACCCATGCTACGAGCACACACAACAGGAGGGCCGGCACAACCAACACGTGCAGGTATGCACGACCCTCCGGCGTTGTGACGTCGAGCAGGTTCGTCGTGGCCAGTGCCGCCATCGACCCCGGGAGCTCTGCGAAGTAGGTGGCCCCGACATAGGTGTACATCGCGCCGAAAAAGATGCCCTGGGTACCGAGTGTCACGATCAGCGTGGGCAGGTTGAACTGGGCGATGACTATGCCGTTGATGAGTCCGAGGACAGCACCCACGCCGATCGCAATCGCGAAAATCCCGAGTAGGCCGGGGTCGTAGCCGGAGCTCAGGCAGAACGACACCGTTGCGTATCCGGCGAAGATCGCGATGGCAGCGAATGAGACGTCGATCCCGCCCGTGATCACCACGATGAGAACGCCCAGAGCGAAGATCACCGGAACAATCGAGCTCCGGAGGATTGAGAAGCCGGTGTTGGGGGTGAAGAAGGTTGGGTTGGCGATTGACATCGCAAGGATCAGCCCGAGCAGGACGAGGGCCAGAACGCCCTCGTTGTTCGCGCCTCGGAGCCGCCGAAGCGCGTCCATCAGGCCGACATCCGCTCTTGAATTGTGTCCACTGTGATCTGATCTCCCTCGAGAGTGTGGGTCAGGCGTCCTTGCCTGATGACTAATACTCGATGGCACGAGGCTACGAGCTCGGGGGCGTCGTCCGAGATGACGATCACGGACATTCCCTTGGCGGCCTCGACACGAAGGAGCTCGAGAATCTCTTCTTTCGAGCCGATGTCTACTCCGACGGTCGGCCCGTTAAGCATGAGCACGGTTGGTGCGGTCGCAAGCCATTTCGCGAGGACCACGCGCTGCGCGTTCCCGCCGGAGAGCGTGCGAACCGGGGCCTGCGCGTTCGGGGCGTTGATTTTGAGGCCCTCGAAGTAGTGCTTGATCGTGGCGGTGACGCCCAAGGTACTCAAAGTGCCCCACTTACTGCGGTGGGACTCGAGTGAGGCGGCGACAATGTTGTCAGCAATCGATTTTTCAAGGAATAGACCTTGGGAAAGGCGATCCTCGGGAACATATCCGATGCCTGCTGCGACGGCGTCCTGAATGGTGCGAATATTGACAACTTCGCCCGCGACCCGGATCTGGCCGTCGTCGGCGGGGGTAACCCCGAAGAGCGACTCTGCGATCTCGGTGCGGCCTGATCCCAGGAGGCCCGTCACGCCGAGAATTTCGCCGCGGCGCAACCCGAAGGAAATGTCCCGATAGGCCCCAGCCAGGGAAAGATTCGTGACCTCGAGAGCCAGGGGCGCCGACAGGTCGAGGTCGCTCACCGTTCGTGCTTCGTTGACCTCACGACCGGTCATGTGGCGCGAGATCGATCGCGGATCGAATTCGGACGTCGGCCCGCTCACGACCTGCCGACCGGATCGCATGATCGTGAGTCGCTGAGAGATGGCGAGTACTTCTTCGAGCTTGTGGGAAACGAACATCAGGGCCACTCCGCGGGCGCGAAGGCGCTCGACGAGGGCGAACAGCCGACTCACCTCCGAGTGGGTGAGGGCTGTTGTTGGTTCATCCATAATGATAGCGCGCGCATCATTGACCAGGGCTCGACAGATTGCGGTGAGCTGCTTGTCAGCAACCGAAATATCTCCGACCTCGCGATCGAGATCGAGATCGAGATCGAGTTCTTTCAGAATCGCCTCGGCCTTGGGCCGAATGGAAGCAGGGGAATAGATCCGACGCCCGGTCGCGACCTCCGCAGTCAGCACAATATTCTCAGCCACCGTAAGGTTGGGGAAGAGCGAGAAATCCTGGTAGATGACCTGAATTCCGCTCTGGATAGCTGCGTGGGCGTTGATGTGGGAATGGGAGACTCCGTCGATGACGATCTCACCCGAGTCGGGCCGCTCCGCACCGGAGATGATCTTGATGAGAGTCGACTTGCCGCAACCGTTTTCGCCCGCAAGGCAGTGCACTTCTCCTGGGATCAGCTCGATGGACACGTCCCTGAGAGCGGGTACGCCACCGAAGGTCTTGGAAATTCCGTATGCCGAGACGAATGGTTCTGCCTGCGGGGAATTGGGTGCGGAAGTAATAGCATTACCTTTCCAACTCGGATCCAGAGCGCGCATCCACTGGATGCGCGCCCCGACCCGGTCTGAGATGGCTAGAAGTCGTACTCGGCGGCTGTTTCGGCGTCGGCAGCTACCGAAGCTTCTCCGACAAAGACGTTGTCGTACCCTTCGAGCTTCTTGAGCGAGGTGTAGCCCTCGACTCCAAGATCGGTGCCTTCCTCGATGGTTCCGCCGTCGGCCAGAATTTGCGCGATGGCCAGCTGTGCCTCACCGGCGAGGGCGGGGTCCCAGAAGAAGATCTTGTCGATGGAACCATCAGCGAGGTACTGGTTGGCGACCGACGGGATGGAGGTGCCCATCACACAGACCTGGTCTTCAAGCCCAGCCTCCTGAACCGCACGCGCGATGCCGGGGACGTCGTTGCCGGCTGACCCCTGGAATCCGGCGATGTCCGGGTATTTGGCGAGCACCTCTTTTGCGCGCTCGTAAGCAGTCCCCTGGTCGTCGGTGCTCTCAATCGGAGTCTCGACGCGAGTCATGTCCGGGAAATTCTCGGTCTGGTTCTCGTGCGCGGCATCAACCCACTCCATGTGCGTCTGAGCGGTCAGCCCACCGACGAACTGTACGTACTCACCTGTTCCACCCATGCATTCGGCCAGGTTGTCCATGATCTCGGCACCATAGGAGGGGTTGTCGAACGCCTCGATGTCGATGTCGACGTTCTCGATACCGGTTGCCTCGTGTGAGACGACAATGATTCCCTGGTCCCGAGCCTGCTTGAGCACCGAAGAGAGTGCCTCGGGCGAGTTGGGTACAACAGTGATTGCCGTGGGCTTCTGGGCGATGAGGTCCTGGACGATTTGAACCTGCTTCTCGGGGCTGACGTCGTCTGCGCCCTCCTGACGGGCATCGACGCCAGTTCGGTCAGCGAATGCCTGGATCCCTACCTCCATGCGCTGGAACCACGGAATGGTCTGAGCCTTTACGACCGTCACCATGACTTGTTCCCCGGAGGGGGTGGCCTCGCCGCTCGACTCGCTTCCGACCGAGCCCACTGATGAGCAGCCGACCAGACCGAGAGATGCTCCCACCAGAAGCGCGGTGCCACGGAGGGTTTGCTTACTATTCATTTCGTTTACTCCCTTGTGAACGATTCAATGCAGGTGAAATCCTTGATGTAGCACGCTTACAGTTGCGCGCTATTGGATGAAAATATCTTCGAACACCCGGCTTGTCAAGCGATATCGCGCAGATTTCTGCGCATTAATGAGCATAGATGGGTCAAGATCTCGCCGAGGATCCTTGTTTGCCCCCTTTTTCGGCGCGTTCCGAGCCCACCTCCCTGAAGATCAGGTAATCGAGTGCATCGGCATCGACATCGGCCAACACGCACTGCTCCGGAATGCGCACTTTCGCGCAGACGCTCTAGAATCGAACCAGCGATGAGGCTAGTCCGCGCAGGCAGTACTTTAGACAAGAAAGGAGCTGGATACGTGTCACGACAGGCAGAGATTGTCGAGGTTCTTAAGGATGATGGCTTCCGATCCGTCAACGATCTCGCCGCGCGATTTGCTGTGACTTCATCGACGATTCGGCGTGACCTTGAGCGTCTTGAGGCGATGGATTTGGTGCAGCGAACCCACGGTGGTGCGATCCCAGTTCGGCAATCTGACACTCCTCACCAATTCAAAGAGGAACTTCATCTCGCCGAGAAGTCCGCGATTGGCAAGGCAATGGCGGAGCGCATTCTTGAAGGCCAAACAGTGCTCCTCGATGGGGGGACCACGACGCTCGAGGTCGCGCGGCACCTGACTCGGCGACGTCTCACCGTGGTGACCAATGATCTGCGCGTTGCCACGGAGATTGCCCGGCGACGTTCAGCGCATCTCGTACTTATTGGCGGCGAACTTCTCCCCGACATCTACACGACGTGGGGGCCGGCTGCAGTGCTTCAACTGGAGAATCTGCGAGTTGACGTCGCAGTGTTCGGCGCGGATACCGTCTGCGACGACGGCCTCTATCACACGAGTAGCTATGAGGTTGAGCTCAAAAGGCTGATGCGTTCCATCGCGAAGGAGGCCTTCTTCGTCGCGGACAGCTCTAAGTTCGGCCGTGAGGCGCTCTTCAAGGTCTTGGAGGTCAATGATTTCACTGCGGGGATCACTGACGACTTACTTGACCCCCTTCGCGCCTCGCAA
The DNA here is from genome assembly GCF_054511155.1 of Arthrobacter glycogeni. NCBI lineage: Bacteria > Bacillati > Actinomycetota > Actinomycetes > Micrococcales > Micrococcaceae > Arthrobacter > Arthrobacter glycogeni. The sequence continues at coordinate 20,411 of NZ_JBTNDE010000023.1, forward strand.
TTCCCCATTCCGATTATTTTGGCGGGCGCGCAACGGTAAGCTCCGTAGTGCGTATCCGCTTAGCTCAGCTTAGTTTTGGCTGCTGCCGGCCCGTCAGCGACTATCTCGGCTCCGGTAGACGGCGCCCGTTACCTGGTCGGGCCGCGAAGGGCTTGGAACGCAGACATCGGAGTGAGTTTCAGTTGTAACGGAAAGATCAATACGTCGGTGTAGTCCTGCAGATCCATGGCGCTGTGGGTTCCGCAGCGCCCACCCCTAGACGAGCAATTCCTATTACCGGGAATGGTGTGAAGGCTTGTAAAAGTCAGGCGGAGAGTGATCAACCCGATAAGGTATTCCGCAATGCGGTGCGCTGTCTGGGGATTACTGCGTTCGGGTGGTTCCGAAGGGTATTCTAACAACCCCCCTCTATCGGGTGGATCGTAGATGCCGTCGTCGCCACATCCGTCCGGGCGTGGACCGGCACCTATGTCTCGTACTGAGTCGATGATTAGCGAATGACCTCGGTCCAGAGCCCTCCGATACCGCAGACGAAATCATCAGAGGCCTTGAAAGTGGTAGATATCCCAAGTAGCACGAGTCAAGGGAAACGGCGTTCTGGTCCCCTTGTGGTCCTCTATCCTCAGACGCCCAAGGTCGACCGGTTCCGCTCTTAATTGGGTCGTCCACCCAGAAAGGCCAAAGAGACCAGACTGTGACCTAAAAAACCGCGTCCAGAACGACGAAGCCCCGATGAGATTTGCCGTCTCATCGGGGCTTCCAGCTGTCGGGATGACAGGATTTGAACCTGCGACCCCTTGACCCCCAGTCAAGTGCGCTACCAAGCTGCGCCACATCCCGATTGGCTCGCCGATGAAGGCTGAACCACCTGAAGAATCCTATCGCATACCCCGGCCCTGAACGAACCGGGCCGCCTTGAGGATCCCCAATCCGCTAGGCGTGCACGGGCGAGACTACTTCTTCTTGCCGCGCTTCTCGCGGACGCGCATGGCAACCTCGATCGGCGTTCCTTCGAACCCGAAGGTTTCCCGCAGGCGACGCTGGATGAAGCGACGGTAGCCCGGGTCGAGGAACCCGGTGGTGAAGAGGACAAATTTCGGTGGCCGCGACGACGCCTGCGTGCCGAAGAGGATACGGGGCTGCTTTCCGCCACGGACCGGGTGCGGGTGGGCAGCAACCAGCTCGCCGAGAAACGCGTTGAGGCGCCCGGTGGGGATCCTGGTGTCCCAGGACGCCAACGCGCGGTCCAGGGCCGGGGTCAGCCGGTCCTTGTGCCAGCCGGTCAAGGCCGAAATGTTCACGCGGGGTGCCCATTCGACGTGCGCCAGGTCCTGTTCGATCTCGCGCTCCAGGTAGGTGCGACGCTCGTCGTCCATCAGGTCCCACTTGTTGAACGCCAGCACCAGTGCCCGGCCGGACTCCATGGCGAGGTTCAGAATACGGATGTCCTGCTCACTCAACACCTCGTCCACGGCCAGCAGCACCACGGCCACTTCGGCCTTTTCCAACGCCGACTGGGTCCGCAGGGACGCGTAGAAGTCGGCGCCCTGGGCCATGTGCACGCGGCGGCGGATGCCCGCGGTGTCCACGAAGCGCCAGACGCGGCCGTCGAGTTCAATCATTTCGTCAACAGGATCACGGGTGGTTCCGGCCAGCGGATCCACCACTACCCGGTCGCTGCCCGCCAGCTTGTTCAGCAGCGACGATTTGCCCACGTTGGGACGGCCAATCAGCGCCACACGCCTGGGCCCGCCGGAACGTTCCAGCCCTCCGTGCGCCGAGAACTTCGGCAGCACCTCAAGCGCCTGGTCCAGCATGTCACCGGTACCACGGCCGTGGAGGGCCGAGACCGGCCACGGCTGACCGAAGCCCAGACCCCACAGGGTGGAGGCATCGGCTTCGTTCTGGATGTCGTCAACCTTGTTGGCGACCAGGATGACCGGCTTCTTCTTCTTGCGCAGCATCTGCACAATGGCTTCGTCCGTGGCGGTGGCGCCAACTGTCGCGTCGACGACCAGCAGGACGGCGTCGGCCATGTCGACGGCGATCTCGGCCTGATCGGCGACCCGGGCGTGGATGCCACGGGCATCGTGCTCCCAGCCACCGGTGTCCACGAGGGTGAACCCGCGGCCGTTCCAGGTGGCCGAATACATGACGCGGTCACGGGTGACACCAGGGGTGTCTTCGACGACCGCTTCGCGGCGACCGAGAATACGGTTGACGAGCGTGGACTTGCCCACATTGGGGCGTCCAACGATGGCGAGGACCGGATCGAGCTGCATCGGCGCATCGGGATTGTAATCCTCGGGCTCCAACGCAAGCAGCGCCGCATCTTCCTCGTCGAGTTCGTAGTCGTCAAGGCCGGCCCGAAGCGACCGGGCGCGGACCTCCGCCTCGTCGTCGTCGATTCCGGCCAGGCGCTCCGCAATCGAGTCCTCGCCGGACGGCTCGAACTCTTCTGCCCCTTCAATGTCAGGGCGGGCCTGGTTGTCAGTCATGAGTGCATTCCTTCGTTATCAGTGTGCAACGGTTCGAACGACGTCGAGCACGGCCGTGATGGTCTGCTCGAAATCGAGTTCCGATGAATCTACGGTAACCACGCCATCTGCGGCCTGGTGAAAATTGACTACTGTCGAGTCTTTGGTGTCCCGCCCCAGGACCTGCTCCTGCAGCTGCGCGTCGGTCTGGGTGCCGCCGAGCTGGTCGCCACGGCGGCGCAGGCGGGCGGTTTCGCTGGCGGTCAGCAGGATCCGTACTTCGGCGTCGGGCGCGACGACGGTGGTGATGTCCCTGCCCTCGGCGACGATGCGGTGCCCTGAGTCGGCGATGATCTGGCGCTGACGTCGGATCAGTTCACTGCGGGCGCCCATGGTGGTGGCAACAGCCGAGACAGCGTCGGAGACCCGCGGTTCACGGATGGCGTCGGTGACATCCTGGCCACCGACGGTGACCGATTCGGCGTCGGGCCGGGTGCTGATGCGCAGGTTGATCGTGCGGGCGGCGTGCTCGACGGCGGCGCCGTCCGCCAGATCGATTCCTTCAGCGAGGCAATGCCAGGTGACGGCCCGGTACATGGCGCCGGTGTCGAGGTAGGCGGCGTGCAGCTGGCGCGCCGCTTCACGGCTGACGCTGGATTTGCCGGACCCGGAGGGCCCATCGATGGCGACCACCAGGGACTTGCCGATACGGAAGAGGGAATGAGGCGTGTTCACTGGACCACTTTCCAACCATTGGCGGTGAGAAATTCAAGGAGATCGTGCCGTTTTCCGGGCACCACCGAAATCTCGGCCATCCCGACCTGACGCCCGGGCGAGTGTTCCAGCCGCAGATCCTCCAGGTTGATGCCGGCGTCGCCGATCTCGGTGAGGAGCCGCGCGATCTGGCCTGGGACGTCGTCGACGAGCACCGTCATCCTGGCGAAGGCCTCGGGCGGGGTGCCATGCTTGCCGGGGATGCGGGCCTGGCCCACGTTGCCCTCGGAAATCAATTGCGCCATGTCGAGCCGCGATCCGGCCCCCGTGGGGTTCTCCAGCGTGCCGATCAACCGGTTCAGGTCCGCGCGCACGCCGTACAGGATCTGGACCAGACGGTCAGCGTTCGCCGACAGGATCTGCACCCAGAGCCGCGGGTCGCTCGCGGCGATCCGGGTTACGTCCCGCAGGCCATTACCGGCCAGCGCCAGCGCGTGCGGCGGTGAATCCTGCAGCCGGCTCGCCACCAGCGACGACAGCACCTGCGGGAGGTGGGAAATCAGCGCAACCGACTGGTCGTGCTCCTCGGCACTCATACGCGCGACGACGGCGCCCAGGTCAATCGCCAGCGCTTCGGCAGTGCGGATTGCAGCCGCGGTGGTCTGCGGCCCGGGGCAGACCACCCAGGGCATGCTGGTGAACAGTTCACTGCGGGCGGCGACCGGCCCTGACTTTTCCCGCCCAGCCATCGGGTGGGTCCCTACGTAGCGGGCCAGCGCCGACTCGTCCACAACCGTGGTCAGGTGGTCCAGCACCGAGGATTTCACACTGGCAATGTCGACGACGACGGCGCCCGGGTACTCGGTGAGCGCCTTGGCACTCAGGTCGGCAATAACATCGGGGGGCGCTGCGATGACCACCAGCTCTGGATCGAGAGTTTCGACCGGGTTGAGGGTGCGGCCCGCACCGATATCCTCGGCCACCGCTTGGGTGGAAGGAGAGATATCGGTCAATACGACGTCGATCCCCCGGGCCCTTAGCCCCAACCCAATGCTGGCGCCCAAAAGCCCCGTGCCCACAATGAGCACGGGACCGGACAGGTGGGTACCACCGTTGTTAGGGCCAGGCATGTATTACAGTCCCACCGCTGCCAACAGGTGTCCGACTTCCTGGTTGCCGAGGACCCTGATGCTGCCCTGGCGTTGGTCGTTGACCCGGATGGGGCCCACCTGGGTGCGGACGAGTCGCTCGACGGGGTGGCCGACGGCCTCGAAGAGACGGCGGACCACACGGTTGCGGCCGGAATGGAGCACTACCTCGACAAGGATATGGCCCGGGGTGGAGTCGACCAGCCTGAACGAGTCGACGCTGGCAATGCCGTCCTCAAGCTCGATGCCTTCGCGCATTTTGGCGCCAATCCCGTGAGCCATCGGCCCGCGGACCTGCACCAGGTAGGTCTTGGGAACCTCATACGAGGGGTGGGTCAGCCGGTTGGTGAGCTCGCCGTCGTTGGTCAGGAGCAGCAGACCCTCAGTAGCGACGTCGAGACGTCCCACGTGGAAGAGCCGTTCGTTCTCGTTCTTATTCTTCAGGTAGTCACTGATGCAGGGGCGACCCTCAGGGTCCTCCATGGTGCAGATGACGCCCTTGGGCTTGTTGAAAACGTAGTAGACCAGGTGGTCGTTGAGCTGCAGGCGGATGCCGTCCACATGGATGGCGACCTGGGTGGGATCCACCCGGACACCGAGGTCGGTGACGATGGTTCCATCGACCTCGACGCGGCCATCCTCGATCATTTCCTCGCAGACCCTGCGTGACGCCACCCCTGCCGAGGCCATGATCTTCTGGAGGCGGACGCCGTCGGGGTTGTGGACGTCGAGACGATCGACGGGCGCCGCTTTAGGCTTCTGCGCCTTGGGACGATGGACCGGCCCGAGGCTCTGGCCGAAGCGTTCCCGGCCGAAGGCCTTGGGACCGGCCGGTTGCTGCCGGCCGCCGCTCTTCTTGGGACCGGCCTGCTTGGGGGTGCGGTTGGCAAACGGGCGTGCGTCGCCGGAGCCTTCCGAGGTACCGCGGTAGCCGCCGCTGGTGGGACGACCGCCGCGGGCCGAGGTGTCGCGGGGTGCGCCGCTGCGGGGTGAACTATCACGTGACGCATCACGGGCATAGCCCTCACGGGGTGCGCCATCCCGGCTTGGCTTGGCACGGGCGGCACTGCCACGGGCTGGGCCCTGGCGCTTGGCGCCGTCGCGGGCGGGTCCCCGACGTTCGCCGTCGCGGTCGAAGCCGCCGCCTTCCCGAGGTGAGCTCGGGCGAGCATCGCCGTCGCGCCCTGCGCCGGAAGTCGATCCGCGACCGAACGCGTCTCGTGCCGAACGGCCGCGAGCTGCCCCTGACCCGGCACGGGGTGCACCGCCGCGCGCTGACCCGCCGCGCGGCGCGCCGTCACGGGAGCCCCCGTCACGCGGGGAACCGTCCCTGGAGGCGCCGTCACGCGGGGCACTGTCGCGGGGCGATCGGTCACGGCCGGAGTCGTCACGCGCGTAACCCTCACGGCCGCTGGCAGGACGTGCGGACCCGTCGCGTTGGGGGGTGTTACGTCCGGAGCCGGACCGTGGCGCCTGTGTCATTGAATATCCTTCTAGCTAGCGTGTTTAGTACGTCGTGTCATCAAAGTCACCGAGGTTTTCCAACCCGGGTAGATGTGGTGAAAGCTGCGGCAGGTCAGCAACGCTGCCAATACCTAATCTTTCCAGAAAGTACGAAGTTGTTCCGTACAGAAGTGCGCCAGTTTCAGGATCGGTTGCCGCTTCAGCGATCAAACCGCGTAGCGCCAGGGTGCGGACCACCGAATCCACGTTCACGCCGCGGATCCCTGAAACTCTTGCCCGAGACACCGGTTGCCGGTAGGCGATGACGGCGAGGGTTTCCAAAGCTGCCTGTGACAGGCGGGCGCTTTGTCCTTCGAGCACGAACTTCGCCACTACCGGCGCAAACGTGCTGCGCGAGAAAATCCGCCATCCACCGGCGACGCTGCGTAGCTCGAAGCCACGCGGCTGTGAAACCGCCGGATCGGTGGTGTGCCCTTCTGGGCCCTGACCAGTATAGCCGTCATACTCCCGTTGGAGTTCCACCAGTAGCTGCTTGACTTCGGCGACCGGAACCAGAAGCGCTGTGGCGAGCTGCAGGTCGGTGACTGGCTCGTCGACGACCATCAGCACAGACTCCAGTGCGGCTTTGATGCCGCCCGGTTCGCCCGACGCATCAAAGAGGGTTTCCTCGGCGTCGGGGTCCTGGGCTGTCAAAGTGATCCTTCAGGGGGTAGAGCTGGCAGGGCTGGTGAGGTCGCTGGCTGGTCATCCTCTTCGCTGATCGAGGCCGGGGACCAGTCGTTGGTGCCAGCCGACCAGCGGACCGTGAGATGTCCGAGTGGCGCTCCCTGGTCAAAGGAGATCACAGCATCGCGGAACATTTCCAGCAAGGCAAGAAACCTGACCACCACGGTCAGCATGTCCCCGGCATCCTGGGTGAGCTGCCGGAAGGACAGCGGTCGTCCTTCCCGGAGCCGGAGCTCCAGCAGCTCCGCCTGTTCGCGAACGCTCACTGTTGACCCGTGGAGGTGGTCGATCCCCACCTCGGTGGGCGCGGGCTCGCGGGGCTCGAGTGCTTTCGCCGCCAGGGCTGCAAACTGCTCGGGGGTGGTGCGCCAGGACAATTCGGGCAGCATCGCCGCAACCTCGGGTTCGAGGCTTACCGCCCGCGGGGACCGCTGGCCTTCCTCGGCTAGCCGCTCCCCCAGTTGCCGGGCGATTTCCTTGAACGCCTTGTACTGCAGCAGCCGGGCGAACAGGAGGTCCCGCGCTTCCAGCAACGCCACATCCTCATCGTCCTCCACCTCACCGGCAGGAAGCAGTCGGGCCGCTTTCAAATCCAGGAGGGTCGCGGCGATGACCAGGAATTCGCTGGCTTCGTCGAGGGAGAAATCGGCGTCAGTGCCCTGGAAGGCGCGGATATACGCGATGAACTCGTCGGTGACCGTGGCCAAGGCTACCTCGGTGATGTCCAGCTCATGCTTGGAAATGAGCCCCAGCAACAGGTCAAACGGACCACTGAAGTTTTCCAGCCGGACGGTGAACCTGGCGGTTTCCAGTGCGCCGTCGCGGTCGGGTGTGGCGACGTGAGCCTCGGTCTCACGCACGGGCGTCGGAGCGCTGCATAAAGAACTGCGCGGCGCACTGCATGGTTAGGGGGCGCCCCCGCGCGCGATCAGTTCCTTGGCCAGCCGGCGGTAGGAGTCGGCACCCGAGTGGTTTGCCGCGTAGGAGGTAATTGGCTCGGCGGCCACTGTCGCATCGGCAAACTTGATGGTGCGCTTGATGACCGTCTCGAAGACTTTGTCACCGAAAGCCTCGACCAGTCGGGCGATGACTTCGCGGCTGTGCAGGGTCCGGGCGTCGTACATGGTGGCGAGGACGCCGTCGACCTGCAGTCGCGGGTTCAACCGGTCCTGGACCTTCTCGATCGTTTCGACCAGCAACGCAACGGCGCGCAGCGCGAAGAACTCACAGATCAGCGGGATGATAACGCCGTGCGCCGCAGTGAGCGCGTTGACCGTCAGGAGTCCGAGCGATGGCTGACAGTCGATGAGGATGACGTCGTAATCATCCGAAACCTTCCGGAGGGCGCGGTCCAGTACCTGTTCGCGGGCTACCTCGTTCACCAACTGCACTTCGGCTGCCGAGAGGTCGATGTTGGCAGGCAACAGGTCCACGTTCTCGAATGCCGTGGTCTGAATGGCGTCCTGGATCTGCACCTTGCGGTCCATCAGCACGTTGTAGACGGTGACATCGAGCTCGTGCGGGTTGGTGCCGAGGCCTGCTGAGAGGGCGCCCTGGGGGTCGAAGTCGACCAGCAGGACGCGGCGTCCCGCCTCGGCGAGCGCCGCACCCAGGTTGATGGTGGAGGTGGTCTTGCCGACGCCACCCTTCTGGTTCACCATCGCTATCACGCGGGCCGGTCCGTGGGAGGACAAAACCGGTGGTTCGGGGAACACGGTCACCGGGCGGCCGGTGGGCCCGATCTCGGCGTCCGTCAGAGTTGTGGAACCCTGTTCGCTACTCACGTATGTATCCACGCTTCCGTTTAATCGCTGAACTGAAAGTACTGCTGGCTTGCCTGCCCTCCACGTTACAACCGGGGCTGCATTCCGACGGGTAAATCGGCTGACATCGACCCGCGAGCCTTTAGTTTCAACCTGAGGTCTAAGCTTTCCCGGCTGGGACGGGAAGCACTTTTTGCATTAGCCCACCCGCCGACGCCGGCCACTGGGATTGTCTAGACAATCCCAGTGGTCGGGGCGCGTCAGTGGGACGGTTTGCGGCGCACCCGCTTCGACCGTCGGACAACAGAATAGGCCCCTCCCCTGCTGGGAAGAGGCCTATTCCGAGTGTTACGCGGGAGCTAGAACCTAGCGGTTGGCACCGACCCGGCGGTCGCCGTCATTATCAACGTCATCAAGGTTGCTGACTGCCCTGTCGGTGGTAGCCGCCGAACCGGCTTCGACGTCGTCATCGAAGTGGTTGGCGCTCATGGTCGCCTCGTCGAACGGCAAGTTCCCGGAGAGAACCTCGTCAACGCGGCCCCGGTCAATCTCATTGGTCCATTTGCCGATCAGCACGGTGGCGACGGCGTTCCCAGTGAAGTTGGTCAGCGCGCGGGCCTCGGACATGAACCGGTCGATGCCGACGATCAGGCCGACGCCGTCCACCAGGTCCGGGCGGTGCGACTGCAGTCCACCGGCCAGCGTGGCCAGGCCGGCGCCGGTGACGCCGGCAGCGCCCTTGGAGGCGATGATCATGAAGACCAGCAGCGAAATCTGCTCGCCGAGCGCCAGCGGGGTACCCAAGGCGGACGCAACGAACAGTGACGCCATGGTCAGGTAGATCGCGGTGCCGTCAAGGTTGAAGGAGTAGCCGGTGGGGACGGTGACGCCCACCACGGGCTTGGAGACGCCCAGGTGTTCCATCTTGGCGATCAGGCGCGGCAGTGCTGCCTCGGAGGAGGAGGTGGAGAAGATCAGCAAGTATTCGCGGCCCAGGTACTTCATCAGCTTGAAAATATTGACGCCGGTCACCAGCTTCAGCAGGCCGCCCAGGATGACGACGATGAAGAGGATGCAGGTCACGTAGAACGCGGCCATCAGCGTGAACATGCTGATAATCGCCTGGACGCCCGTTTCGCCGACGACAGCGGCGATCGCGCCGAACGCGCCGATCGGGGCGAGCCACATCACCATGATGAGGATGCGGAAAACGAGTGCCTGGATGTGACCGATGCCGCGCAGGATTGGCTTGCCGGCGGATCCCATGCCCTGCAGGGCGAAACCAACCAGGAGTGCGACGAAGAGGGTCTGGAGAATGCTGGTTCCGGTCAGGGAAGCGAGCAGCGTGACCGGAATGATGCCTAGCAGGAAGTCGGTGGTGCCGGTCGCCTCAGCGGGATCGCCGGCGTCGTAGGTGGCGCCGGAGAGGTCGAGGCCTTCGCCGGGCTGAACGATGTTGCCGACAACCAGGCCGATGGCCAGGGCGAAGGTGGACATCAGCATGAAGTAGCCAAGCGCCAGCCCGCCGACCTTGCCGACCGTTGCGGCTTTGGCGATGGAGCCGATACCCAGCACAATGGTGCAGAAGATAATCGGTGCGATCATCATCTTGATGAGCCCGATGAAGCCAGCACCGATGGGCTTCAGGCTTTTGGCGAACTCCGGTGCCATCAGGCCCAGAATGGCGCCGAGGATCACCGCAGCGATCACTGCAATGTAGAGGAAATGGGTCTTGTCGACCCTCTTCCGGGGCTTACCCGGGCCGGCCGCCTCGGCCGGCTGACCTGCTGCGGATTTCGATGGCGCCATAGCCATACTCCTTCGGTGGATGATTCAAAGCTGTCTATCCCATGCTCGGGCGTACAGTGATGTGAATCACCATTGCGGTCATATTGTTCGCGGCATCAACGAAGGGAACCGGTGGAACGGTGAGGCAGTGGAGCCTGGCTCGGCAGTTCTTCGTCGGGCAACTGGTCTTTGTGCTGGCGCTGACCGCTGCTATCTCCTGGGTCCTCTACCTGGATGCGGAGCAGAGCACTTATGAGACGTCAGCCGATCGCATGCTCGCAATTGCGACGACGTTCGCCGACGACCCCTATGTCAGCGCCTCCGTGTCGCAGCCCGATCCCAGCGCCGCGCTCCAGCCGTATGCCATTGAGGTGATGGACGACCTCGGCGTCGACTTCATCACCATCATGGCGCCGGACCGGACCAGGTTCACCCACCGCAACCCCGACGAGATCGGGGAACCGTACATCGGTTCGGTGCAGCAGGCCCTCACTGGACGGGCTCATACCGAAACCTTTTCGGGCACCCTCGGCCCGTCGGTCCGGGCGATCGTGCCGGTGATCGACGACGACGGCTCGGTGGTCGCGATGGTGGCCGCCGGAGTTACCGTGGACACAGTCACGATCGCCCGCAACGCCCAGCTGCCACTACTATTCCTCATCGCGGCCGGTGCCGTGACAGCTGGCGCGGTGGTGTCTTTCCTGCTCAGCCGGCACCTGCGGCGGGCAACTCTCGGCCTCGGGACTGACCAGCTCGCGCATATGTTCGTGTTCTACGACTCGGTGCTGCATTCGGTCCGCGAGGGCATGGTCCTCACAAACCCGCGCGGCGAACTGGTGTTGTACAACGACCAGGCTGCCCATCTGCTGGGTTTGCCCCCGGCCCGCGCCGGACAGCCGACGGCTGCCTGCGACCTTGACCTGCCGCCGTCGCTCGTGGACCTGCTCACCACCGGCCGGCAAGCCATCGACGAGTTCCATGTCACAGCTGACCGGATCCTGGTGGTCAACCAGGAGGCGGCAGTCCCGGGCGGCGGTACCCCACCGCCGGGCGCCAAGCCGATGGGTATCGTGACCACCCTCCGGGACCATACGGAGATCGAGTCCTTGACCGGTGAGCTGGCGACGATGCGCACCCTCACCGACGCACTGCGCGCCCAGACCCACGAACACGCCAACCGTTTGCACACCATCGTGTCCCTGATCGAGCTTGACCGCCGTACCGAAGCCCTCGACTTTGCCACCCGCGACCTCACCCAGTCACAGCAGCTCACCGACGACGTGCTCGGTGCCATCGACGAACCCTTCATCACCGCACTCCTCGTCGGCAAGGCCGCGCAGGCCAACGAACGCGGGATCGAGCTGGCGATCGCGGTCGACGGCATGATCGAAACCTCGCACCTGGACCCGAGCGCATTGGTCACCATCATCGGGAACCTGTTGGACAACGCCCTCGACGCGGCAGCCGATTCGCAAGGCCGGAAGGTGAACCTCGCTCTTGAGCGCAGCGGCAGCGACGTGATGATCACGGTGCAGGACAGCGGGCCGGGGATAAGCGCGACGGGTGCTGACGCGTTCACGCTCGGGTTCAGCACCAAGGAGCCCGCAATGGGCGGCGCCGGCCGCGGGCTGGGGCTGGCCCTGGTGCGCCAGGCGGTGCACCGCCTGGGAGGTTCGATCACTGTGGCGAACGACGACGGCGCCCGGTTCACTGTGTTGTTGCCCCTCGCCCCGACGCAGGCGCCTACTGCCGACAACCCGTTTCCGGGTGGCGCCCATGTCTGATGCCATCAGGGTCCTGGTGATTGAGGACGACACCATCACCGCGGAGGCCCACGCCGAGTATGTCAGGCGGCTCGACGGGTTCACCCTGGTGGGGGTCGCCCACAACGGGTCCGAGGCGATGACCTTCCTGGGCTCTGGCGCGGAACGGGTGGATCTGGTGTTACTGGACATGAACCTGCCCGACATCCATGGTCTGGACATCATCCGGCGGATCCGGGGCGCCGGTCTGCCCACCGACGTCATCGCCATCACCGCCGTCCGGGAACTGCACATCGTCAGGGCGGCTATCTCCTCCGGTATCGTCCAGTATCTGATCAAGCCGTTTACCTACTCGGCCTTCAGCGACAAGCTGGCCAGCTACCGTTCCTTCCGCGAGAACCTGGTGGCCCAGGCATCCTCCACCACCCAATCCGAGGTAGACAACGCCCTTGCCGCGCTTCGTCCGCCCGCTCAGGGCAGTCTGCCCAAGGGGCTCTCCGACGAGACGCTCAAGGGCGTGATCCTGCTGCTGAAACGGGGCGGCACCGCCGTGTCGGCGGTGGAGGTGGCGGCGGACCTCGCGCTGTCCCGGGTGACCGCCCGCCGGTACCTTGAATACCTCGCCGACCAGGAATCCGCCCGGCGCGCACCCCGGTATGGGACGCGTGGCCGGCCGGAATTTGAGTACTCCTGGATCAGTTAGCTCCCCGGGGTGGGCTGAAGGACCGGTTTCATGGCGTCGAGCACCGATTGGTCCTCGATGGTGGAGGGCACCACATAGTTCTCACCGGCAGCGATCTGGCGCATGGTCTTCCGGAGGATCTTCCCGGATCTTGTCTTCGGTAGCCCGTCGACCACCACCGCCTGCTTGAAGTCTGCTACCGGGCCGATCTGCTGCCGCACCAGGTCCACCAACTCCTGTTGGAGCGTCTCCGCGCTGATGTCTGCCCCGGCCTTCAGTACCACATAGCCGCTGGCGCGTTGCCCCTTCAGCACGTCGGCCAGCCCGATCACCGCGCACTCTGCGACTGCCGGGTGCTGCGCCAGAACCTGCTCAATGGCCCCGGTGGAGAGCCGGTGGCCCGCCACGTTGATGATGTCGTCGGTGCGGCCCATCACGAAAACGTAGCCGTCGTCGTCGAGATATCCCGAGTCACCAGTGACGTAGTAACCGTCGAACGCGCTCAGGTACGAGCTGATGTAGCGCTCGTCGCTCCCCCACAAGGTGGGAAGCGTTCCCGGCGGCAGCGGCAGCTTCAATGCGATGTTGCCTTCGGTTCCGGCCGGGACCGTCTGGCCGTCGGTGTCGAGGATTTTCAGGTCGTAGCCGGGCTGGGGCAGCGTCGGCGAACCCGGCTTGATGGTCAGCTCTTCGACGCCGCGGGGATTGGCGCAGATGGGCCAGCCGGTTTCGGTTTGCCACCAGTTGTCGATCACCGGGACGCCGAGCGTCTCGCCGGCCCACCGGTACGTGTCGATATCGAGCCGCTCCCCCGCGCAGAACAGCAGCCGCAGGCTCGACGTGTCGTAGGCCTGGAGCAGGGCGGCGTCCGGATCCACCTTCCGGACCGCCCGTAGCGCGGTCGGCGCGGTGAAGAGGACGTTGATCCGGTGATCAGTGATCAGGCGCCAGAACGCTCCGGCGTCGGGGGTGCCGACCGGCTTCCCCTCGTACAGCACCGTTGTCGCACCGGCGAGCAGCGGGGCGTAGACGATGAATGAATGTCCCACCACCCAGCCGACGTCGGATGCCGTCAGCATGACGTCGTCCGGGCGGACGTCGAAAATGTTGGTGATTGACCAGGTCAGGGCGACGGCGTGCCCGCCGTTGTCCCTCACCACCCCCTTGGGGGATCCCGTGGTTCCTGAGGTGTAGAGGATGTAGAGCGGGTCGGTGGCGTTGACCGGAACGGGGCTGGCTGGCTCGGCTGTGGCGAGCGTTTCGTCCCAGTCGAACCAGCTGGTGCCCGACGTCGTCGCGTACTGGGCGCGGGTGTTCACGAACCCCTCGCGCGATTTCACGATCACGGCGTCCACCCGATGCTCACAGAGCTCAAGGGCCTGGTGCACGGCGGGCAGGTACTCAATGGGGCCGCGCGGTTCCAGCCCGCCCGAGGCCGTCACCACCACGGTGGGGCGTGCGTCCTGGATCCGGGAGGCGAGCTCCTTGGCCGCGAACCCACCGAAGACCACCGAGTGGACCGCACCCAGGCGTGCGGTGGCGAGCATCGCGATCACCGCCTCGGGCACCATCGGCAGGTAGATCACCACCCGGTCCCCTTTGGCCACCCCCTGCGAGCGCAGGACCCCGGCGAAGCATGCCACCTCATCCCGGAGCTCGGCGTAGGTGTACTTACGGACGAGGCCGAGCATCGCCGAATCGTAGATCAGCGCGGTGGTGTGGCCACGCCCGGCCTCGACGTGGCGATCCAGGGCGTTATAGGAGGTGTTGAGCTCGCCGTCGGGAAACCACCGATGAAGTGGTGCGGCGCTGCTGTCCAGGGCAACGGTCGGGTCCCTGGACCAGTCAACGGCCTGTGCTGCCTCCAGCCAGAACGCATCAGGAGCCTCAAGGCTTCGGCGATACAGCGTTCGATAGTCCTGGCTCATACGGCTCTCCTCCACGTCAATGTGTTGTGCTGTCATCCTACTGACGCGCCGGACTCATGTATACATAAGTCGCAGTAAATTCCCTGATTGGCGACTTTATCTTGCAGATACCGACCTCCCTGTATACATTGGCTTTACAGTGTTTACGTCACAGCCAGCGCCGGCAGGAGGATCCATGAGAGCAAGCGACAGGGCGTACGCCGCCTTGAAGGCCGACATCATCGAATGGCGCCTGGTTCCCGGGACCGTGTTGGGTGAGGTTGAACAGTCTGCGCGACTCGGCGTCTCCCGGACACCCCTGCGCGAGGCACTCGCCCGGCTCGGGGCGGAAGGCCTGACCACCGCACAGGCGGGACGCGGCGTCGTCGTTACCGATATCTCCCTGGAGAAGATGAGCCAGCTCTTCGAGGTACGGCTTGCCCTGGATTGCAAGGCCGCGGAGCTCGCCGCGGCACACCAGGATTTGCCGGTCTTCACCGCACTGGCCGAACGTTTCGAGGCGGCCAGCGACCTCATCGACGGTTCCGACCCCGATCAGCGTGACTACTACGCCCTGGTCTCGGAACTCGATGCTGCCGTCGACGCCGCCGCGAACAACCAGTTCCTCCGCCAGGCCCAGGGCCAGCTACGTGCTCAACTGGTGCGCATCAGGCGCCTGGCCAAAGACAACACTGAGCGGCTGCTGGCGTCGGCGGCCGAACATGCCCAGATCGCACGTTCCATCGCCACCGGCAACGCCGACCTGGCCGCGGCCGCCACCAAGATCCACCTCCACAACAGTCTTGACCATCTGCTGGCGTCCAAACACAGTTTCGACGCCGGTTCCGTCCCACCCCGAAAGGCTCACCTCAATGGTTGAACATCACCTGGTCCGTACCCACCGCAGCGAAGAGAACCTCGTCCGCGAGGAGCAGCTCGCCTACCGCCTGGCGCTGGTCGCCGCCGATCCGGTGGAGGTCGACGCCGACGTAGCCGACATGGTGATCAACCGCATCATCGACAACGCCTCGGTCGCCGTTGCCTCGTTCACCCGCGCCCCAGTGGTGGCCGCCCGCGCGCAGGCCACCAGCCACCCGGCGTCCTCGAACGGCGCCGGTGCCACCATTTTCGGGATTCAGGCGAAGACGTCACCCGAGTGGGCTGCCTGGGCCAACGGCGTCGCCGTCCGCGAGCTGGATTACCACGACACGTTCCTGGCCGCCGACTACTCCCACCCCGGCGATAACATCCCACCCATTCTCGCCGTCGCCCAGCACACCGGGCGATCCGGGCGGGACCTGCTGCGGGCAATCGCCACCGGGTACGAAATCCAGGTGGACCTGGTGAAAGCCATCTGCCTCCACAAGCACAAGATCGACCACGTGGCGCACCTCGGCCCGTCCGCGGTCGCCGGGATTGGCACGCTGCTGGACCTCGACGTCGAGACCATCTTCCAGTCCATCGGCCAGGCCCTGCACACCACGACCGCCACCCGCCAGTCACGCAAGGGCGAGATCTCCACCTGGAAGGCTCACGCTCCGGCGTTCGCCGGGAAGATGGCTGTGGAGTCTGCAGACCGGGCGATGCGGGGCCAGACCTCCCCCACCCCGATCTACGAGGGCGAAGATGGATTCATTGCCTGGCTGCTGGACGGCCCGGATGGCAGGTACGACGTACCGTTGCCGGCCGCAGGCGAGTCCAAGCGGGCCATCCTCGACACCTACACCAAGGAACACTCGGCCGAGTACCAGGCCCAGGCCCTGATCGACCTCGCCCGCAAGCTCCACGCGGCCCACCCGGAGGCGGCGGACCCCGAGCAGGTGAAGTCGATCGTCATCCACACCTCGCACCACACCCACAACGTGATCGGATCCGGCGCGAACGACCCCCAGAAGTACGATCCGACCGCCTCCCGGGAAACCCTCGATCACTCGATCCCCTACATCTTCACCGTGGCACTGCAGGACGGCTCCTGGCATCACGTCGACTCCTACACCCCGGAGCGCGCCGGCCGGACCGACACGGTGGCGCTGTGGCACAAGGTCACCACTCTCGAAGACCCGGAGTGGACCCGGCGCTACCACTCGCTGGACATCAGCGAGAAGGCCTTCGGCGGCCGGGTGGAAATCACCCTCGCCGACGGCACAGTCATCACCGATGAGCTGGCCGTCGCCGACGCGCACCCCCTCGGCGCCCGGCCGTTCGCCCGGGAGCAGTACATCAACAAGCTGCGCACCCTCGCCGCTGGGCAGGACGGCCACCGGATTGTCGACGAGGCAGAGATCGACCGGTTCCTCGCCGCCGTCGAGCGCCTGCCCGACCTGGCTGCCGGCGAACTGGACCAGCTCAACCTGGTCGCGGCGCCCGGCGTCATCGACCCCGCCACCGCACCGAAGGGACTGTTCTAAATGTTGTATTCAGCGGTGACCCCCGAGCAGAAGCGCATCGCGTTCCGCGCAGGCCTGGCGTCCGGCCGGATCCAGCAGTTCCCGGGGGCGTTCAATCCCCTGTCGGCGCGGCTGATTGAGGACAAGGGGTTCGACGGCATCTACATCTCCGGCGCCGTCCTGGCCAATGACCTGGGTCTGCCGGATATTGGCTTGACGACGCTCACCGAGGTGGCCACGCGGGCCGGGCAGATCGCCCGGATGACCGATTTGCCGTCGATTGTCGACGCCGACACCGGCTTCGGCGAACCGATGAACGTGGCGCGGAGCATCCAGGAGCTGGAGAACGCCGGACTGGCGGGCTGCCACATCGAGGACCAATTCAATCCCAAGCGGTGCGGGCACCTGGATGGCAAGAACGTGGTGGACCTGGACACGGCCACCAAGCGGATCCGCGCGGCGGCTGACGCCCGCCGCGACCCCAACTTCCTGATCATGGCGCGCACCGACATCCGCGGCACGGACAGCCTGCAGGCGGCAATGGATCGTGCCCGGGCACTCGTGGAGGCCGGGGCCGATGCGATCTTCCCCGAGGCCATGCGGGACCTGAGTGAGTTCCAGGCCATCCGCGACGCCGTCGACGTCCCCATCCTGGCCAACATGACCGAGTTCGGGAAGAGCGAGCTGTTCACCCTGGACCAGCTCTCCTCGGTCGGGGTGAACATGGTGATCTATCCCGTCACCCTGCTGCGTAGTGCAATGGGGGCGGCGGAGCGTACGCTGGAATCGATCAAGGCCGACGGCACCCAGCAGGGCGCCGTCGGTGCCATGCAGACCCGGGCCCGTCTCTACGAGCTCGTGGACTATGAGGCGTACAACCGATTCGACACCTCGGTTTTCAATTTTCAGGTGCCCGGTTCGCCGGAACACACGACGCAGCAGGCCACTTCAGCTGGTGAACAGGAGTCCCCATGACAGAACCGCAGATCTATAAAGGGCTAGCCGGAGTCACCGTCGACACCACGGCCATCTCCATGGTCAATTCCGACACCAACTCGTTGCTGTACCGCGGGTACCCGGTGCAGGAGCTGGCCGCCAGGTGCAGCTTCGAAGAGGTCGCGTATTTGCTGTGGCACGGGGAGCTTCCCTCGAAGGACGAGCTGACGGAATTCACCACGTTTGAACGCAGCCACCGTGCGCTGGCCGACAACGTCAAGGCCGCCATCGATCTGCTGTCCACGTCATGCCACCCGATGGACGTTGCCCGCACAGCCGTGTCAGTGCTCGGCGCCAATCACCCGTTGGCCGGCGATTCTTCGCCTGGAGCCAACCTGGAGAAAGCGAAAGAGCTATTCGCGGCGTTCCCCGCCGTCGTCGCCTACGACCAGCGCCGTCGTCGTGGTCTGGACATCGTTGCTCCGCGGGACGATCTTGACTACTCGGCGAACTTCCTGTGGATGACGTTCGGCGAGGAGGCGGCGCCCGAGGTTGTTGAGGCGTTCAACGTGTCGATGGTGCTGTACGCGGAGCACTCGTTCAACGCGTCGACCTTTACGGCTCGGGTGATCACGTCAACGTTGGCTGACCTCCACTCGGCGGTTACCGGTGCCATCGGCGCCCTGAAAGGTCCACTGCACGGTGGGGCGAACGAGGCAGTGATGCACACGTTCGAGGAGATCGGTATCCGCACCGACGAGTCCCGAGAGGATGCTGCCGCCCGGGCGAAGGCGTGGATGGAGGATGCCCTCGCCCAGAAGAAGAAGGTGATGGGCTTCGGCCACCGGGTCTACAAGAACGGCGATTCACGGGTACCCACCATGAAGGGCGCGCTGGACGGGATGATCAAGCACTTTGGCCGGCCCGAGCTACTCGGACTGTACAGCGGGCTGGAAACGGCCATGGACGAGGCGAAGAGCATCAAGCCCAACCTTGACTACCCGGCCGGCCCCACCTACCACCTGATGGGGTTCGATACCGAGATGTTCACCCCCCTGTTCATCGCCGCCCGGATCACCGGGTGGACCGCCCACATCATGGAGCAGACCGCGTCCAACTCCCTGATCCGCCCGCTCAGCGCCTACAACGGTCCGGAGCAGCGTCAGGTCCCCTAAGTGCTTGAATCGAGACAGGCTCGATCCATAGGGGTCAGGCAAAGACGGCGCTGAGGACCGTCTCGTTGTCGGAATTGAGGGTGACGAGAACATCCAGGGGGGTTCCGTCGATCACCGACCCGAGCCAGTGCCGCGCGTCGTCCCACATGCCGACCCACGGCAGGTTATCCACCGGGTACCAGGCGGGGTCCACCTCGGCCGTCGGCTGCGGGGTCCCGGTCCACTCGACGGCGGTAAAGATTGCCGCGTCCATGTCAGCGGCCGGTTGCGACGGGAACCTCCAGCGGATCCTTCCGAGGCGGGTCAGCTGGGATTCGACGACGACGACGCCGGATTCCTCCGCGACTTCGCGCGCCGCTGCCTGGACCTCGGTTTCGCCGGGTTCGACTCCCCCGCCGAGGGTGACGATCCTCCCGGCACCGAACCCCGTCTTCTTCAGCCCGAGCAGCACTTCGCTTCCCGATTCCGTTTCACGGAACAGGAAGCACAGTGCAACAGGGCGGGGTTTCATGAGGCCCAAGTGTAGCCTCCGAAACCCCGCCGAATCGTGAGCTCTGGCGACTCAGGGACGTCCTAAGTCGCCAGAGCTCGCTTCTCAGCGAGTAGGGCGAGAGGCTGCGGTGGGCTGTAGGGGCAGGGGTGGGGGCAAGGGGCTAGTCTCTGATGGCTATCGAGTCGGCGATGGCTGCGAGGGCGTCGAACTCGGCCGACCCGGCATACTCTTCAGCCTCCGCCAGGGATGCGAACTCCCTACCTACCTCATACGGTGAGAGCTGGAAGTTGTTCGTCAAGGAGAGCAACCCGACCTCAGCATTCGAGATGACGTTATAGAGCATGCAGGCCGTACCCGAGGTCGGGTCGTCGACCAACACCAGTGCGCTGGTCCCGACGAATCGTTCGCCAGTAAAAACCCTGAGCACAAACCTCGCGTCGACTGGCCCAGCGGGCGCATCGATGGAGACCGGGATCGAACGGACCTCCTGCCAGGGCACCGCAGTTTCGAGGCAGGCTCCGCCGATACCGCCCTCCACTGAACGCTGTAGGTTGGACAGCACTTCCCCGCTGGGGCTCAGAATGTCCAGCCCTTGCGCGGCTTCGACGATCTTCCAGTCGGCGGGCACCTCCACTGACAACCCCATGTCAGCGGCCGGATACGGCTCACGGGTGGGGTCTGGGGAGGGGACGTCCAACGGCGACGGCGGAACCTGCGACACGGTCCACTGGCTATCCGGCTCGCAGGTCTCGGGTGCGAAGAACGATGTTGGGTTCTCCACGGGACCCGGGACGATACTTCCCCCGCCCCCAACGGAAATCTCCTGCCCAAGCTCGTAATCGGTCCCGAAGAAGGACAACACACCATCGGACCAGCTCACCGCGGTGTCCGGAAAATAGGCCAAGACCCGAGTGGTATCAGAAGCTTCGATGTACAGGCAGCCGTCCTCGAGGACCAGCGTTCCGGTCAGCAACGCCGCATCCCCGCCCTCACCGAAGGGGGTGTAGGTTGCGAGCGGCGATCCGGCCGCCACCGGCGTCGTGGGCGTCGGCACGGTCGTCGTGGGTGTAGGCTTGCTCGACGGCGTGGTCGAACCGGTCGCCACAGGATCCGGTTCGTCGGCCGGGAGGGGGGAGGTGGCGCCGAAGTTTCCGCCGATGACGACGCCGGTCGCGACTGCCGCGGCGGCAGCGGTGACTGCGGCGGTTACCGCCCACCGGCGTCGACGATTCAGGGGCACCACCGTCGAGCCCGGCTCTCCCGGATCGTCACTAAAGATCGGGGACTCCGGTTCCCGCTCGTGGTCGGCGCCCCTGAACAACGTCTCGGTCCGGAACGGGTCAATTCCTCGAATAAGTCGTTCGATAGGATCCATCTCAGTTATCTCCCTCGGTCAGCAACACGGCGGGTATGGTTTTCGCGAAGGCTTTGCGGGCACGGTGCAGCCGTACTTTCGCGGCTGGCTGGCTACAGCCGAGGACTTGGGCGATGTCGGCGATTGTCAGGTCATCCCAGTAGGCAAGCAACAGCACCTCCCGGTCGGATTCCCTCAGCAGAAGCAGACCGGCGGCGACCGCTTCCTGCTGACCCTCCGGGTTTCCGGTCCGGGCCGACACCCTGGCCGATTCGTGCAGGCGTTCCATCAGGAGCCCCGCACGCTCACGCCGCCGATATTCGTTGCCCACCACATTGCGGGCAACCGCCAAAAGCCAGGCCACCGTCAGGTCTACGGCTTCCGGATTTCGTTCCCAGGCAATCCTGAACACGTCATTGGTCAGCTCGTCCGCTGCTTCGCGGCTACTCACGCGGCGGTGGATAAAGTTGAAAACTCGAGGCCGGAGCTTGTGGTCCACCACGGCGAATCGTTGATCGCGCTGTCCTCGGTACACATCTACCCCCGCCGAATAAGTGACCTACCTCTACCTGGTTAGTTTCCGGATAGGCAGAAAAGGTTACGCTCGCACACCGCCGAAGGCGGGAGGATTAGAGTGCGCGTGGATGCGCAGCAGCATATACCTCGCGGAGAGTATCAGCAGTGACCAGCGTGTACACCTGGGTGGTGGTCACCGAAGCGTGCCCCAGCAGCTCCTGCACTACGCGAACGTCGGCGCCGCCTTCCAGCAGGTGCGTGGCGAACGAGTGACGCAGGGTGTGCGGAGACACTTCACGGGTGACCCCTGCCTTCTCCGCCGCCGACTTCAGGATGGTCCACGCGCTCTGCCGGCTCAGCCGCCCGCCGCGCAGGTTGAGGAACAGTGCGGAGTTACCCCTCCCGGTCGCCGCGAGGGCGGGCCGCGCCCGGATGAGATACGAGTCGATGGCCTTCGCCGCGTACGAGCCCAACGGCACCATCCGCTCCTTGGAGCCCTTGCCGAACAGCCGGACGACGGCGGGCCCGTCCAGCGCTGCATCCACCGAGACGTCGTCGACGTCGAGCCCCACCGCTTCACTGATCCGCGAACCGGTGGAGTACAGAAACTCAAGCAGCGCGCGGTCCCGCTGGCCAGCGAAGGTATCGGTGTTCACCGCCTCCAGGATGCGGGTCACCTCATCCACCGAGATGGCTTTGGGCAGACGTTTCCCGGCGATCGGCGGGTGCACATCGTGCGCCGGGTCTGCCGTGCAAATGCCCTCCAGCGCCCAGAACCGGTGCAGGCCGCGCACGGCGACGACGGTGCGCGCCGCGGAGCGCGGGCTCAACGGGGCGAGGCCATCCGATCCGGTGGAGAGGGCCTGCGCGAAGGCCGAAATGTCGTGGCGGGTAATCCGTTGCACCTCGGTGACTGACCGGGTGGCGAGGAACCGGTGATACCGCAGCAGGTCCCGCCGGTACGCGGCAAGGGTGTTGATCGACAGCCCGCGTTCCACAGCCATGTGCTGAAGATATTCGCTCATGAGCCGTCCGGGGCCGGTCTCCCGCAGCTCGTCAGCTACGGTCCGCGTTGCAGGGGCCGTCATGGTCAGCTCTTCAGGACCGGTCCGTTGGGCCAGGTGTGGTGCTGGCTGGCGTGTTCGGGCCAGGGTTCGTCGGCCGGCCGCAACAGGTCATACCCTGTGCCGCGCGCAGCCGATGCCGCGAGGATGGCAGCGACCGCTGAGGGGCTGTGGATCCGGCCGGCCAGGACGGCCGCGACGGCGTCGTCCAGATCAACCCATGCCAGCTCGATCTCGGCTTCCTCATGGGTGCGTTCGTGGCGTTCGTCCGGGTGGATTTCCGCTACGCCCCGCGCCAGATAGATGCGCAGCGCCTCACTGGATGACCCGGGCGACAGGAACAGGTCGGTGAGGACATTCCACCGTTCGGCCGTCAGATCCGCTTCCTCGGCCAGCTCCCGTGCGGCGGCGACGACGAAGTCCTCGTCCGGGACATCCAACAAACCGGCCGGAATTTCCCACAGCGTCATCCGCACCGGGTGCCGGTACTGGTTGATCAGCAGCACCTGCCCGGCGTCGTTCATCGCGAGGATCGCGACGGCGCCGGGGTGCTCGATGTAATCGCGTACCAGCGGCTCGCCGTCGACGTCGTCGGTGAGCGAGAAGGTATCGCTGACGACGTTCCAGATCCTGCCCTGATAGACCACTGTCGAGTCCAGCAGCCTGCGGGGGCTCTGCTGGTCGCCCAGCGGCTGGGCCGACGGATCGCCCAAGTTCAGGCTTCGACTCATGCTCAGGCCTTGACTCCACGGCGGAGCAGCGCTGCCTTGACCAGTCCCGCGAACAGCGGATGCGGCCGGGTGGGGCGCGAGCTCAGTTCGGGGTGCGCCTGGGTGGAGACGTAGTACGGGTGGACTTCCTTCGGAAGTTCGACGAACTCGACCAGTTTGCCGTCCGGTGACGTTCCGGAGAACACCATCCCGGCAGCAGCGATCTGATCGCGGAAGTCGTTATTGACCTCATAGCGGTGGCGGTGTCGTTCGCTGACGGTGGTCTTGCCGTAGGTGCGGGCGATGACCGAGCCTTCGTCGAGCTTCGCTTCCCAGAGGCCGAGGCGCATGGTGCCGCCCATGTCGCCGTCGCCGTCGACAATATGCAACTGCTCGGCCATGGTCGCGATGACCGGGTACTGGGTGTCGGGGTCGAACTCGCTCGATGATGCGCCCTCAAGGCCCACCACGTTGCGGGCGTACTCGATGACCATGCACTGCAGCCCGAGGCAGAGTCCGAGCGTGGGGACCGAGTTTTCGCGGGCGTACCTGAGTGCGCCCAGCTTGCCTTCGAGGCCGCGGATACCGAAGCCACCCGGCACGCAGATCGCGTCGGCGCCGTCGAGGGCTTTCGCTGCTCCTTCGGGGGTGGCGCACTCGTCCGAGGGCACCCAGCGAATGATCGCCTTGGACTTGTTGGCGAAACCGCCGGCACGCAGCGCCTCGGTCACCGACAGGTACGCGTCCGGCAGGTCAATGTACTTGCCGACCAGGGCAATTTCGACCGTGTGCTTGGGGTAGTGGACAGCGTCGAGGAGCTTGTTCCATTTGGTCCAGTTGACGTCCTTGAACTTCAGGTCAAGGGTTTGCACGATGTACGCGTCGAGTCCCTGGGCGTGGAGGGTCTTCGGGATGTCGTAGATGCTCGCTGCGTCGGCGGCGTTCACGACGGCGTCGACGTCGACGTCGCACATGCGGCCGATCTTTTCCCGCATGGCGTCGGGAATCTCACGGTCGGACCGGATGACGATGGCGTCCGGCTGGATACCGATGGACCGGAGCATTGCCACCGAGTGCTGGGTCGGCTTGGTCTTCAGTTCCTGGGAGGGGCCGATGTACGGGACCAGGGAGACGTGCAGGAAGAAGACATTGTTACGGCCAATGTCCTGCCGGACCTGGCGGGCTGCCTCAAGGAACGGCTGCGATTCGATGTCACCGACGGTACCGCCGATCTCAGTGATGATGACGTCGGGTGCCTTCTTGGCGTCGACCGGCTCGGAGGGCAGCCGCATCCGACGCTTGATTTCGTCGGTGATGTGCGGGATGACCTGGACGGTGTCGCCGAGGTACTCGCCGCGGCGTTCCTTGGCGATAACCGTCGAGTAGATCTGGCCGGTGGTGACATTCGCCGAACCGTCAAGGCTTTCGTCGAGGAAGCGCTCGTAGTGGCCGATGTCGAGGTCCGTTTCAGCACCGTCGTCGGTCACGAAAACCTCGCCGTGCTGGAACGGATTCATGGTGCCCGGGTCCACGTTGAGGTACGGGTCAAGCTTCTGCATCGTGACTGACAAGCCACGCGCACGAAGCAGATGGCCGAGGCTGGAGGCGGTTAGTCCCTTGCCGAGGGAGGAGGCCACACCGCCCGTCACGAAGACGTGCTTGGTAGTCTTTGCGGACTTCTGGAACCGGGAATTTGTTGATTGCACCACGGAGTTTGAGCCTAGCACTTCGACACAGTCCGCGCTGCGTCTGCGAGCAGTTCCTCAGCGTGTGCTTGCGCGGTCGCCGATTCTTCCTGGCCGGCCAGCATGCGCGCCAACTCCCGCACCCGCTCGGGTTCGGGGAGGACTTCGACGTCGCTGGCCGTCACGCCGTCGCCCGCCGCCGTGGCTGAGGAGTTTTTTGTCACACGGATGTGTTGGGAGGCAAACGCCGCCACCTGGGGCAGATGGGTCACCACAACGACCTGGACGTGTTCGGCCAGCATGGCCAGCCGGCGGCCAATCTCCACAGCCGCCTTGCCGCCCACTCCGGCGTCCACCTCATCAAACACGAAAGTCGGTACCGGGTCGACGGCGGCCAGCACTACCTCGATGGCGAGCATCACCCGGGAAAGTTCACCGCCCGATGCTCCCTTGCCCAGCGGTCGGGCAGCGGAGCCGGGGTGCGGTTGCAGGAGGAAGCCGATGATGTCGGCGCCAAACAGGGTCCGCTCCCCCGGCGTCACGTCGATGACCAGGCTGGCGGCTGCCATGGCGAGGGCGGAGAGTTCCTTGGTGACCCGTTCCGCGAGGGTGGTGGCGGCGCTGGTGCGCATGGCGGTGAGCTCTGCCGCCTGGTCGGCAACCGTGTCCTCGAGCGCGGCAATCTCCTTACTGAGCGCATCAACCCTGGACGAGTCGTCACCCAGTTCGCCGAGCCGAGTCTGCCCTGCCTCGGCCCATTCCAGCACCTCGTCAATGCTGGGCGCGTATTTGCGGACCAGGACGGCCAGTTCTGCCCGTCTGGATTCGACCTCGGTCAACCGGCCCGGTCCGTCGCTATCGAGGGAGGCGCTGTAACCGGAGAGTTCGGCTGAAATGTCGGTAAGAATGTATCCCACCTCGGCGAGTCGTCCTGCCAGCGCGGCGAGGGCTGGATCGTGGTCCCCCGCCGACTCCAGCTGGCGTTTAGCGGCATCAACGAGCACTGTGGCGTCCTGGTCGTCGGCAAACTCACCTGAGACCAGCGCCTGCTGGGCTTTGAACGCCGCGATGCGAAGTTCCTCGACGTGGCCTAACCGGATGGACTCGGCTTTCAGCGTGTCATCCTCGCCGGGCTGGGGTGCCGCGGCGTCGATTTCCTCGAGGGCGGCCTGCAGCGATTCGGCTTCGCGGAGCCTTTCCCTGGAATCGGTGCGCAACTGCTCCAGCTCGGTGGTTGCTTCCTGCAGACGGCGATAACTCAGCTGGTAGTCGCCCAGCACCACGGACAGGTCGGCTCCGGCGAACTTGTCGAGCGCTTCGCGCTGGGCGGTGGTGGTCTTGAGCCGCAACTGGTCCGACTGCCCGTGGACGACCACCAGCGCGGATCCCAGCTCAGCGAGCACCCCTGCGGGGGCTGACCGGCCGCCGACGTAGGCACGGCTCCGCCCCTCGCTGCTGACCGTGCGCGCGACGATCAGTTCGGCCGAGCCCTCTGCCTCGTCAAGCTCCCCGCCGGCTTCCGCGGCGCGCAGTGCCGCAGTGCTGTGCGGCGCGATCCGCAGAACCGCTTCGGCGGAGGCAGCCTTCGCGCCCAGGCGCACCGCGCCGGCGTCGGCCCGGGCTCCGAGCAGCAGGCCCAGGGCGGTAATTACCATGGTTTTACCGGCACCGGTTTCGCCCGTCACCACGGTGAACCCTCCACCCAGATGGAGGGTGGCATCGGTGATAACGCCGAGGTCGCGGATGCGGATTTCTTCGATCACTGGCCAGTGCCTCCTGCATGGCTCGTGGGGCCACGCCAGCCCTGGGTGGGCAACGAGAATTTCTTCACCAGGCGCTCCGAGAAGGGCGTCAGTTGGGTGCGGGCCAACCGGACCGGGGTGCCAGCGCGACGCACCTCCACCCGTGCTCCGGGCGGCAGATCCACGGTGCGTCGTCCGTCGCACCAGAGGACGCCCGCCGCATCGGTGCGGGTCAGGATTTCCACGGCGAGCACCGACGTCGGTGCGATCACGAGCGGTTTGGTGAATAGGGCATGTGCACTGATCGGTGCCATCAGGAGCGCCTCCACTTCGGGCCACACCACCGGGCCACCCGAGGAAAACGCGTAGGCGGTCGACCCGGTGGGGGTGGCCATCACCACCCCGTCGCAGCCGAAGGAGCTCAGGGGGCGGCCATCAACCTCCATCACCACCTCGATCATGCGTTCGCGGCTTGCCTTTTCCACTGCTGCCTCGTTCAGGGCCCAGGTCTGGGCGACCAGGACATCGCCCTGCCACACCTGGACGTCAATGGTCATGCGCTCCTCAACCGTGTAATCCCTGTCCACGACGCGGCGCACCGTTTCGGTGAGGTCCGCCCGCTCACTCTCGGCGAGGAACCCCACGTGGCCCAGGTTGACGCCGAGCAGCGGGACCTCCGAGCCGCGCACCAGTTCCGCGGCGCGCAGGATGGTTCCGTCACCGCCGAGCACCATGCCCAGTTCCACCTCGTCGAGGGCGACGTCGACGCCGAGGGTCTCGGTGGGAGCGGTCAGCACCCCGTACTCGTCCTGGATGTCCTTAAGTTCCTCTGCCCTCATCACGGGGATCAGCCCTGACTGGTGTACCTGGGTGCAGGCTTCCTGGGCAGCCGCCATCGCATCGTGCCGCCCGGTGTGGGCGAGAACCAGTATCCGTCGTGTCATAGAAGCTCCGTCGTATCCAGTGCGCCGTCTGGCGTGCCGGTAACTAGCCGGGCATCGGTGAAAGCAGGGCTGGAGTCCAGCACCCGCCGGGTCATGCGATCAAGCTCCTCTTCGATCCTAGGCACCATCGGGCCCGTCGGCACGGTTATCCACACAAAGAACTCAACATTTCCGTCCTGGCCCGGCAGCGGGCTGCGGATCAACCCCGCCACGCCCAGACCGTGTCCCAGGGTATGGCGGACCACCAACCCGACGGCCCGATGCCGTTCCTCTTCCGTTGCCACTACCCCGCTGGAGTTCAGTTTCCCTTTGCCCACCTCGAACTGCGGTTTGATGAGTAGGACCATGTCGCCGCCGGGTTCAGTGGCCTGGGCGAGCGGCAGCAACACCAGGGTGAGGGAAATGAAGGACAGGTCCGCGACCGTCAGGTCCACCCGCCCACCGATATTCTTAGCCTCCAGTTGACGCACGTTAAGGCCTTCGACGACGCCGACCCTCGGGTCCTTGCGCAGCTGGTCAACAAGTTGTCCATGTCCGACGTCGACAGCAGCCACGTGCGACGCCCCAGCCCTGAGTAACACTTCGGTGAAGCCGCCGGTGGACGCACCGGCGTCGAGACACCGTCGGCCGTTGACGTTGATGGCGGCAAAGGCCCGCAGCGCACCGTCGAGCTTCACACCGGCACGACTGACGAAGTCGGGGACCCCGCCGTCGTCGACTGTCAGTTCGTCTACCTCCGCCACTTTGGTGGCTGCCTTCGCCTGGACGACGCCAGCGCGGCGCACCCTGCCGGCGGCGATGAGCTGGGCGGCCTGGGACCGGGAGCGCGCGAGTCCGCGCGCTACCAGTGCCTGGTCAAGACGCGTCATGGTCCGCGGACGGGTCGGCGTTGAGCTCGGCGAGCAGTCCGTCGTGGAGCCCTGTGTAGAGCGCGTTGTGTTCATCAGTTGCCACATCGGGGATGTCAGCCAGACTCGCGGTCAGCCCATCGACGCTGGGGTCCCCGGAGATGTCCACCCCTGATGGGAAGACCGGGGCGTCGTCGTCAGTCGCCTGCTCACCAACGATTTCCTCGGATGACGATTCGCCCGGGTGGTCACTGGTCATTGGCGGCCTACCGGGTCGTCGACGACCGGGCCACCCTCGGACCTCAGGGTGGGCAGTGCGGCGGTCTCCGTGTCAGGGTGGGCGCTCCACCAGGCGCTGCACGCGGCACGCCAGGTGTCGAGGCTCTCGGTGTCGCCGGTCAGGTGGACGGTACCGTCGTCGACTGTTGCCGACGACGAACCGCACCGGTACACGCCGTCGCTATGGGTGATATCCGGGTACGGCTCGGACAGCCCCTCAAGACTGGCCAGGAGGAACGTCGGACGTTGATCGGCGACTGCTGCAAGCGCTGTTCGCACGGTGTCGACACCGGTCAGCACCAAAGCGGTATCCATGCGCGCACGGTTTCCGCCGAGGATGTCAGTGTCGAGCCGGTCTCCCACCACCAGGGGTCGTGAGACGCCGAGGTGTTTCACTGCTGTGGTGAAGAGCGGCGTTTCGGGTTTACCGGCGACGGCGGGGGTGCTGCCGGTGGCGGCGCTGACTGCATTGACGAGCGACCCGTTCCCGGGGGCGATTCCGCGGAGCTGCGGAATGGAGAGGTCGGTGTTGGTTGCTACCCACACCGCGCCGCCAGCGACTGCGTAGGCGGCCTCCGCAAGATCCTTCCAGCCCAGGCCAGGGTCGAAGCCCTGGATCACTGCTGCCGGGATGGGGTCGGCCGAGGTGACCGGAACCAGTCCCTGGGCTTTGACCTGGTCGATCAGGGTCTGGCTACCCGTGACCAGGACCGTCGAGCCGGCAGGCACCAGTGAGGCCAGGAGCTCTGCCCCGGCGAACGCCGACCCGAAGACCTGGGCGGCCGTTGCCGGAGCGCCCAACTTGCGGAGGTGTGCTGCGACCTGTTCGGCCGACCGGGACGCGTTGTTGGTGATGTACGCCAGGGCAACCTTGATGCCGGCCAGACGTTCCAGGGACTCCACCGCACCAGGGATGGCGTTGGGTCCTGCGTAGACCACGCCATCCAGGTCTGCCAGCAGCGCATCGTAGGACGAGATCAGGGAAACCTCAGTCATGGTGCCTTTCGGTGTCCACCCTGTCCGCTGTGTCACTGGAAGGAGCTGTGTCGTCGGAGGGTGCAGCGTCGGAGGGTGCAGCGTCGGTTTCCGCCGACTCATGGAGTTCGGAGGGGACCGGTTCAGCTGGCTCTGCGCGGGTGCGGACAGGAGCGGGACGGTTCAACGAACGCCAGGTGACCGGCGCACGGGGGGATCCCTCGGTTGGCTCCCCGTCGGGGCGGACTGCCGCATCCTCCGGTTCCTGGGCGGCCGCAGCTTCCGCCGCTTCCTGCCCTGCTGATTTCACGTGGATCGGGCGATCGTCGTCAGCCTCGGCACCGTCGTCGTCGGTATTCTCCTCGTCAATCCCTGAGTCACGCTCGGTCACGGAGGTACTGCCGGGGCTGTTTGTCGGGGCGGAGGCCACCCGTCGGCGGGCGGCCGACGCGTCAGGGACTTCCTCATCGTCACCGGCGAGGTCCAGGATGTCGGGCTCAGCGAAGTCGCCGAGACCAAGGGCACTGTCAGCCATGACGGCCTGACGGCGCCACTGCTCGGCCTCAGCGCTGCGACCGACAGCGGCCAGGGCCTCGGCGTAGGTGCGGAAGAGCCGCGGGCTGTAGCTGAACGCACGGTTGCGGTCCAGTTGGCCGATTTCGAGGGCTGCAACGGCTGCGTCGTGCTGGCCCAGGTCCGAGCGTGCGCCCGAGACCACCATCGCGAGTTCCACCTTGCCGGCCGAGCTCAATCCTTCTGCCTCTTCAGACTGTGCCAGGTCCAGTGCCCGATCCGGACGTCCGAGCCCACGTTCACAGTCGGCCATCACCGGTAGATGATCATTGGATCCGCTGATCCGGCGGTAGGTGCGGAACTCCCTAAGCGCCTCACCATAGTGCCCCGCCGCGTAGGCCGTCAGGCCCACTGCCTCGCGGACGACGGCGAGACGGCCCCCGCGGCGGCTGGCAGCCAGAGCATGCTGGAACGCCAGTTCAGGCTCGTCGTCGAGGAGGCGTCCGGCCATCACGAGGTGGCGCGCCACCCACTCGGCGCTTTTTTCCTCAAGGTTACGGATCTGCGCGCGGGTGACCCGGTCCAGCTCTGCGCCAGTGACGTCTTCATCGATGTCCGGTGACCGTTCACGGTCGGGCCGGTTGGCGCTGCGGAGATCCCGGGCGTTGAAGGAGCGTTTTCCACTTTCGGTCCGCTCGGACCCGCCACGGTTTTCGTCACGTGGACCTCCGCCCCGGCTTTGGCCCCCAGCGGATCCACGACCGGCAGAGGAACCGCCCGCAATCCGCCCGCCAGTCGACGACCCACCACGCTGGCCGTCACGCCCAGTCGACGACCCACCGCCGCCCGGGCGTCCGCCACGGTGGCCGGCCGACCGATCGTCGCGGGAAGCCGAGCCTCGGGGGGAGTCGCTCTGCCTGTCAAAGGACCGGCCGCCCTGGGTGCCTGTTCGATCGGGTCGTCGTTCTCCCCGGTCCGCTCCTTGGTTGCGGTCTTGATCGGCCATGGCTGCGCGGTTCCTCTCATTACAAACGGTCCAGCAGTAAATGCAGTACCCGCTCGGTTTCTCTATGAATCTATAAGGACGGCATCCTTCGTCGCCCTATCCATTGTAGGGCCTGCGTCGAACAGACCGGTGTGGGGTGGTGGTTAAGTGCGAAAGGCCCCACTGTGGGTGGGGCCTTTCGTTTAATGGTTGTCCGGCGGTGTCCTACTCTCCCACACTCTCTCGGGTGCAGTACCATCGGCGCTG
>NZ_JBTNDE010000024.1:0-49471 GCF_054511155.1 Arthrobacter glycogeni
CTGCGAACTCGACCACACGATCCCCTGGTCCCGGGGCGGGACGACCAGTTACTCAAATCTGGCAGCGCTCTGTAAACGTCACCACATGTTCAAAACGGAGGGTTTCTGGCATTACACCCAACCTGAACCAGGGACGATCATCGCGATCTCCCCCGCCGGGGAAACCTACACCACCAAACCCAACCCACCACCCACACCACCACCGGAAACCCCACCACCGTTCTAGGATGAAGTGCTTCTTGATGGCCTTGATCGTTCGTGTCTGCGGCTGAACGGTGAGGTGTGGCGGGTTCGCGACTGTTGATCCCGCCTTTTCCAGCCTGTCGGTGGCGTCGGGTTGGGAGAATTGGGTCGGGTGGCGGTCTCCGAATCCGGAAGCTCGGATCCGGCGGGCCCCGCTGGATCAAAGTGGTTATTTTTGGGTTGTGGATAACTGGTTGCAAAACTTTGGATTCGGTTATTCTGGTGTTTTCGATTATTTCGACTTGCCCCGTTGTTCCAGGGAGTCACCATGCCACAGCCTCGCAGCACCTATCGTTCGCGGAGTTTGACCGCCGCGTTGGCCATTGTCTTTGGCTTTCTTGTTGCCGGTTGTGAGGGTGATGCGGGGCCTCCTGGCCCGACGAGTCCCGGGGCGTCGACGCCAGCGGCCACGTCCTCGGCGCCCGCAGGCACACCCACACCGCCTGCGGGCACCCCCACACCGTCTGAGCCCGCGACGGCTGAGCCGACGGCTGCTTCCTCAGACGGCCCGGCCGCGAACATTCCCCTGCCGGAGAAACCTGCCCTGTTGGATGAAAACACGGTTGAAGGTTTGGAAGCGTTCACCGAGTACTGGTTCGACCTTCTCAACTATGCGTACGCCACGAATGATTGGGCACCACTCGAAGCAGTGACCGACCCTGGATGCGAAACCTGTATGGCGATCAGGTCTTCTGTAGAAGAGGTCTATGCGCAGGGCCAATGGATTGCGGGAGCGGAAATCGAAGTTCTTCGGTTCGCGTCAAAGTTTGAGCCGAATATTGCTGGGTCGATCAACTCCTATGTAGAGAATCAACAAGCGGAGATCCTCTACTACGAATCCGATGGGACTGAGCTCGGGTCGGATCCGCAGCAATCAGAGCCATCACTGGACGTCGTGATCGCCGTGTGGGATGTGGATTACTGGCTTCTTCTCGACTACGGACGTCCGGAAGGGACGTGACTTTTTATGAGGTCTTTGAGAACGGTTCTGCTAGTTTCGTTTGCGCTGGTGATGACGATGCTGCCCTCACCAGAGTTCGCATTCGCCGCCGAAAAACCATCAGTATCAGCCCGTGACAGCAATTTCGTGGCAAACAATCAGACTAAATCTGTCACGAACGGGGGCGCCGGATCGGGAGACTCACCTGGTGGACTCGGTTCGGTTGAGCCCGCTGTTCTGCCGTCGGATGATGGGGTTGATTATACGTATGAGCGGGTGTGTACGGCGGGGTTGCAGGATTTTATGGATCCGGCGTATTGCGTGGAGTTGAATGCTCAGTGTGCTGCGCGTGAGGGTGGGGTGTTGGTGCAGTGGATTGAGGTGAATCGGAATGCGAGTCCGCCGACTCGGACGGCGACGGGCCGGAGTGGGTGTTTGTATCCTGATGAGCCTTTGGTGGCTCCGACGGTTGGGGCGTTGGTGGTGGCTCCGGTGGTGATTTCGTTGGTTGAGTTTGAGAGTCAGCCGATTGTTGCTGCTGGGGTGTTTTCGCAGCCGGATCATTTCGGGGTGCGTAATGCTCATAGCAATGTGTATGCGGTGGCGGGGGAGCAGGAGTTCACGTTTGTGTTTCGGGATGCGCAGATCCGGTTGAGGGCGTGGCCGGTGTCGTATGAGTGGTCTTATGGTGATGGGTCGGATCTGGTGACTACTGATCCGGGGTCGGCTCTTCCTGGTGATGGGTTCAACGTTCAGACGTCGACGAGTCATGTGTATGTGGAGACGGGGGATTATCCGGTGGGGTTGGATACTTTGTTCGCTGGGGATTATTCGGTCGATGGTGGGTCGTGGTTGCCGGTCGCGGGGTTGGCCAGGGTTTCCTCGGAGCCGCATGTGATGAGTATTTGGCGTAGCGAACGGCACAGTGTCGCGCAGACGTGTCTGGAGAACCCTGCCGGGATCGGCTGCTGACCCGAATCCTGCCGTTGCTGACTGGGCCGGGGTGCCGGGTCCTAGTCGAGGCGCTCAACCTAGGAATCACGCCAATGATTGTGCAGCTGCGGCGGGTGTGGCGACAAAAGCGTCGGAAGCCGCGAAATCTTTGCGCACATCTGGTGGGTGCGACCGCGGTCGACCCGCCAGACGTGCACAAAAGTTTGGAGGTGGATCAGTTTGGCCGCCCGTGCGGCGCAAAGGTTTGGTATTGATTAAGAGCATCCGCCAGAGCTGCTCAAAAGCCCGACACGAAATCGGTTCGGCCACCAAGGGAAAGCGGAACAATTCCTAAGGATTGATATAGTGCACTCAAAGTGCAGTAAGCTGCACTTGTGGACAACAGTACGACTGCTCTTGCGGCGGCAATTGGCCGACGGGTCAAACAGGAGCGGCAGTTTCGCTCGTTAACCCTCGATCAACTGGCGACCACGGCCGGTGTGAGTCGGCGGCTGTTGATCAATGTCGAGCAGGGCGCCGCCAACCCGAGCGTTGGAACGCTGCTGCGAATCAGCGATGCCCTCGGCGTCGGGCTCCCCGCCCTGGTGGAATCGCCCACGCCAAAGCCGGTCACGATCACCCGCAACGGCAAGGGAGCAACTCTCTGGAGTTCCGAGGCGGGTGGCCGCGGAATCCTGGTGGCGGGCACGGAGTCGCCGGACGTCGTCGAACTTTGGGATTGGACAATGACCTCGGGGGACCGCCACGAGAGTGAAGCCCATTCCCCCGGCACCAGGGAACTCCTCCAGGTGCAGCAAGGGTCCATCACTGTGAAGACAGGCGACCAATCGATAGTTCTTGGGCCCGGGGATGCGTTGTCCTTTCCGGGAGACGTCGCCCACTCCTACGCTGCAACAGCTGACGAACCAGCGAGGTTCAGCCTGGCTGTTTTTGAGCCTGGCGTTGGACTGAAGCGTGGGGGTACCCCGTGAACAGGAGGACCGCACTGCAGCACCTGGTGGATTCCAGCCGCGTTGATACGGAGGTATTCGAGCTTCGCCCGGACTACCGCGCCATGATCATCGCCGTCGATGGGCTGGTTCCCGGCCCGAGCGACCAGGGCAGCGAAGCGCTGCTGCAGGCCGCCGAAGCAAGTGCGCGGCGCCTTCTTGACGAAACCCGGGTGGAACAGCTCCCCCATGTCGCTGCCTGGCGCGATGCCTACCGTAGTTTTGGCGCCAAACCGCAGCGCACGCGCAACAGTCTGGAGGGTCTGGTGCGGCGAGCCGTCGTGGGGCTGCCCCGCGTGAACCGCCTGACCGATCTGTATAACGCGATCTCGGTCTTGCACCAGGTCCCGCTGGGCGGCGAGGACCTGGCCGGTTACGTCGGAGCACCACGATTGATCCGCGCGACCGGTGACGAGCTGTTCGATACCGCGACCGGAGGGACGGAAACGGTCGAGCACCCGCAACCAGGTGAGGTGGTCTGGTGTGATGACGCCGGTGTGACCTGCCGACGCTGGAACTGGCGTCAGGGCCGGCGGACCCAACTCAGCGATGACACGACGACGGCGCTGTTCATCGTTGACGCGTTAGGGCCAATGACCGACGACGCCCTGCAGCGTGCAGTACATGCTCTCGGCTCCCACCTCGAACAGCTTGGACCGGACGTGCAGCTTGCCAGTCACCTCGTTCGGGCCGAACCGGGTAAGCCATGACTCAAAGAATAGCCCTCCCTCCGTGGGGACTGGCGATCGCCGCGATGCTCTCCGTGCAGCTGGGCTCCGCCCTATCAGTGGATCTCCTCGGCGTTGTCGGACCTGCGGGAACAGCCTGGCTCCGCCTGAGCATGGGAGCGCTCATCCTGTTAGCGCTGGTCCGCCCACCGTTACGCTCAATCCACCGTCAGGACGTCCCGACGATCCTCGGTCTCGGGGTCGCAACAGGCGTTATGACCATCGGGTTCCTCACCGCGATCGAACACATCCACCTGGGCACCGCCGTCGCCATCGAGTTCCTCGGGCCGTTGACCGTCGCAGCTGTACGAAGTCATCGCAAACGCGCCTTGGTCTGGCCAGTCGTCGCACTCCTGGGTGTCGTGCTGATGACTCAACCGTGGGACGGCGCGGTCAACCTCACCGGCGTCGGTTTCGCGGCGCTGGCCGCCGGCGGCTGGGCGGCGTACATCCTGCTCACCCAGCGCATCGGGGACCGCTTCACCGGGATCGGCGCGCTCTCCCTGACCATCCCGATCGCGGCGGTGACGGCGGCGATCGTGGGAATCCCACAGGCGGTAGGCCACATCACCCCGGGCGTCCTCGCGGCGTCACTGGGACTGGCGGTACTGCTGCCCGTGCTGCCCTTCGCCCTGGAGATGATCGCCTTGCGCCGCATGACCCCGACCGCGTTTGGGACGCTGATGGCGTTGGAACCGGCATTCGGTGTGCTGCTGGGGTTGGTCATCCTCAAACAGCAATTGGGCGTGCTGCAGGTCATCGGGATCGGTCTCGTGGTGCTGGCCGGTGCGGCATCACAACGAGACGGCACCTGCCCGCCGGACGGCAACCGAACCGCTAAACCTCAGCGCCGTTATCGCCGTGATCGCGGGTTTTGGGTAGTCGGAGGATCAGGAAAATCACGGACACCAGAAAAATCGCCAGCACCCCCAGCATCGCGGTGAGAGGCGCAGCCCGCCAGAACATGGCGAGCAACAGCAAGGTAATGGGGCCGCCGACGGCGCCGAACCAGGCCAGGACCAGGAGCGGTTCCCCGGCGCCCAGTGCCGGTGGCTCTGGCGGGTGATACCCCTCGTCCTCGTCGTCGGACTCCTCGGGGGTGTAGTCGCGCGGGCCGCCGGGGGAGCGGCGGGGCTGATTCTCGAACAAGGCCCGAACCCGGTCTTGGTCGGACATCTCCACATCGGCGGTCTGCTCCGACGCTGAATCCAACGCCGGAGCAGTTCCCGCCTCGGGCGCGCTCGGGGTTTGTTCCAGCCGCGACACCAGATCCTGCCACACGGCATCATCGGTGGACTCGTTCGGTTCTTGGCCTCGGGATGTCATGCGCTGCTACCTGCCGTCACGTGCTGGATGAATTGCGCTGAGCGTTCAAAAATCAACTGCGCGTCATGATCCATGGTCGCAACATGGTAGCTGTTCTCCAAACGGACAATCTCCAGGACCGCCGAGCCAATCCGCTGTTGAAGGACCTGGAGGCTGCTCTCCGGCACCACCGGGTCAACTGTGGAGCGAAAGATCAGCGTCGGAGCGGTCACCGACGGCAGCCGCTCCACCGTTTCCTTGAACAATCGGTAAAGCTGGCCTACCGCCGCGACGGGGGTTCGCGCGTAGGCGCCCTCGTCCAACCCTTCCTTCTTGATGTTGTTGGCGATCGCCGGGACCGACTTCATGAAGTACTTCAACAATCCCGCGTAGCGCGCGCGCGGATCTGAGATCGTCAGCCCCGGATTGACGACGACGACGCCCGCCACCGGCTGCAACGCTGCCAACCGCAACGCCAGGGTTCCACCCATCGACAAACCCGCGGCAACGATCACGTCGGTTGACTCTTCCAGCTCCCGGTAGCTCGCCTCATAGCTGGCGTACCAGCGCTGCCACGGAGTGCGGGCGAGTTCCTGCCAGGTGGTGCCGTGCCCGTGGAGGAGGGGAAGCCGCACCGCATACCCCTGATCGGCCAGATACTGGGCCCACGCCAACAGGCTGACAGGGGAACCGGTGAACCCATGGCTCATCACCACGCCGACGCGCGCCCTCTCCCCAAAACCGTCGGAGGAGAAGGCGACAGGGCCAGCACCGGATGTCATAGCACCATCGTGCCACCTGCTACCGATGCCTTACCAGCGGATCCGCGCCTTAGAGTAGTCTCTCAAGGAAAAGCGCGATCCACAGTGGGGTACTCTGCCGTGATCCGTTCGGGTCTAGGAAGGCTGTCAGCGTGTTTTATTGGTTCATGAAGCGGATCATCGTGGGTCCAATTCTGGGTCTCCTGTTCCGGCCGTGGGTAAAAGGGATGGACAACGTCCCGGTGGACGGGCCGGCGGTTCTGGTCAGCAACCACCTCTCCTTCTCCGACTCGATCTTCCTACCCATCGCTGTACCCCGTCCGGTGATTTTCCTGGCCAAGTCCGAATACTTCACAGGCAAAGGGATCAAGGGCAAGCTCACCGCCCTGTTTTTCCGACTCTCCAACCAGCTCCCGATGGATCGGTCCGGCGGGGCAGCGTCGTCGAGCTCGTTGAGCGCGGGCGAGGCGGTGCTCAACAGCGGCTGCATCCTAGGGATCTACCCTGAGGGAACGCGCAGCCCTGACGGACGCCTGTACCGGGGGAAAACCGGCGTCGCGAAGCTGGTGCTCGCCACCGGGGTGCCAGTGATTCCGGTGGCCATGATCGGGACCGACAAGGTGCAGCCCATCGGGCGGCGCATCCCCAACATCCGCCGGATCGGGATCATCGTCGGCGAACCCCTCGATTTCACCCGGTACAAAGGGCTGGCCGACGACCGCTTCGTGCAGCGGTCGGTCACCGATGAGATCATGTACGAGCTGATGCGACTCTCCGGTCAGGAATACGTCGATGTGTACGCCAGCAGCGTCAAGGAGAAACTCGCCGCGGCCAAGGCATCCGAAAAAAAGGCTCATGGCAAGACCGGTGACGCGGCCAAGTCCGACGACGCGGGAAAGCCACACGGTGCCGGAAAGCCGACGGATGCCGGAAAGCCCCAGGCCGCCCCGAAGCCAACGGGTACCACGAAGCCAAGCGACGGCAACGAAAAGTCGGTACTCAGCAGGCTTTCGAGCCTTCGGCTGCCGGGTTGGCTGACCAGGAAACGCTAGGCCACCTCGGGCAGTCGCCCGCCCAGCGTTCACCGAGCCATCCCGAAGGTGGCGGGCGGCACAATGTGACGTATTGCCCGGTTGCGTGACGGCCCCGGCGGCGCCTTCGATGCCGACCCATTAGGCTTAACGGGTGACTGACATCTTCGCACCCACCGAATCCTCTGTACTCCCAGCTCAGCAAGCAAGCCTGCAGGCAAACTCAATGCTGGACAACTGGCGTCAGCTGCCCATCTCGCAGCAGCCCACCTGGCAGGACAGCAGCGTATATTCGGCCTCCGTCAAGGAGCTCTCGACCCTCCCCCCGCTCGTTTTCGCCGGAGAGGTCGACGTCCTTCGTGACCGCCTGGCCGCCGCCGCGCAGGGCAAAGCATTCCTGTTGCAGGGCGGCGACTGCGCCGAAACCTTCGAAGGCGCTACCGCCGACCGGATCAGCGCGCGGGTGCGGACCATCCTGCAAATGGCAGTGGTCCTGACCTATGGTGCGTCACTGCCCGTCATCAAAATGGGACGAATGGCAGGACAGTTCGCCAAGCCCCGCTCCTCCAACGACGAGACCCGCGACGGTGTCACCTTGCCGGCCTACCGCGGCGACATGGTCAACGGCTACGAGTTCACACCCGAGTCGCGGGGCCATGACGCGTCCCGGATGGTCAAGGCGTACCACACGTCGGCGTCGACGCTGAACCTGATCCGTGCTTTCACCCAGGGCGGCTTCGCTGACTTGCGCCTCGTCCACCACTGGAACAAGGGCTTCACCGCCAACCCGGCCCACTCACGCTACGAGTCGCTGGCCGGCGAGATCGACCGCGCCGTCCGGTTCATGGATGCCTGCGGCACTGACTTCGAGGCGCTTAAGCGGGTGGAGTTTTTCGCCAGCCACGAGGCACTCCTGCTCGACTACGAGCGTGCGCTCACGCGCACCGACTCGCGTACCGGGCTGCCCTACGACACCTCGGCCCACTTCCTGTGGATCGGGGAGCGCACCAGGGACATCGATAGCGCTCACATCGATTTCCTCTCCCGCGTGCGGAACCCGATCGGCGTGAAGCTGGGCCCCGGTACCTCGCCCGACGACGCCCTCGCCCTTATCGACAAGCTGGACCCCAACCGAGAGCCCGGGCGACTCACGTTCATCACCCGCATGGGCGCCGGCAATATCCGCGAGAAGTTGCCCCGACTGGTTCAGAAGGTCACCGACTCAGGTGCCCAGGTGCTGTGGGTATCCGACCCGATGCACGGCAACACAGTCACCTCGCCCAACGGCTACAAGACCCGCAACTTTGACGACGTTATGGACGAGGTCCGCGGCTTCTTCGAAGTCCACAATTCGCTGGGCACCTTCCCGGGCGGCCTGCACGTGGAGATGACCGGCGACGACGTCGCCGAGTGCCTGGGTGGCGCCGATCCCGTGGACCAGGAGGCGTTCCTGGAACGTTACGAATCGGTCTGCGACCCGCGCCTGAACCATATGCAGTCCCTCGAGATGGCGTTCCTCGTTGCTGGGGCGCTCTCCAAGCGATAAGCCATCTGCACAACTGAAGCGAAGCGGAAATCCGCTTCGCTTCAGTTGCGTCTGTAGTCTGTGAACCGGCTACGTGACATCAACCGCTACGTGACATCAACCGCTACGTGACGGTGATCGTGACGGTCGAACCTTCCGGTTGCTCACCGGTAAGATCCTGAGCCGCCACCAGACCAAGAACTGATTCGCCGAAGGTGTAGTCCACCACCACGGTGAATCCCGCAGCCTCGAGCTCGGCCACGGCCGCCTCTTCCCGCTCGGAAAACACGTTGGGCACCTCGATTAGGCGTGGACCCAGAGACAGGGTCAGCCTCACGGTCTCTCCCCGGGTCAGCTGACCACCCGAAGGACTCTGCCCAACGACAGCGCCCGCCGGAATATCAGGATGATTCTCACCCTCCGGGGCGACGGCGGCAACAAGGCCGGTCTCGTCGATGGCCGCGACTGCGTCATCGCGGGGCTGCCCCGTCACCACCGGGACATCCAGCGGCTCGGGGCCCTGCGAAATCATCAGGCTCACCGCTGTGCCCCGCCGAGCCTGCTCTCCGGCGGCGGGCGCCTGGCTGATGACCAGACCGTCCTCCACCACGGCGCTGTACTCGCGCGAAATGTTCCCTACCGCCAATCCATCACCCGCTAACCGTTCGGCAGCGGCGGCCTCACCACGATCAACAACGCTGGGTACCTCGAACAGCTCGGGTCCCTTTGACACAAACAGGTCCACCGACTCGTAGCGGCGGATCTCGGTCTGCGCGGCCGGTTCGCTGCGAATCACCAGTCCTGATTCCACGTCGTCATGGAACTCTTCCTCGGAGCGCGGCGCGTCGAAACCGTTCCGGGCCAGCAGCAGCTCCGCCTGATCCACCGAGCGGTTGACGACGTCGGGCACCGTCGCCAGAGCGCCCGGACCTACGCCGAAGAACCAGCCGATGCCAGCTGCCAGACCGGCAAGGAGCACCAGCAACACCACCAGGATCGCGTTGCGGCGCCCCCGGTGGCCGCGGTGCAGCGACTTTTCGGGCCGTTGGGCGGCTTTCGCCTGCCGCTTCTGGTAGAGCTTGAAGTCCTTGGTTGCCTGTTTGTCACGGACTCGCGGATCCGGTTCGGGCGGCGG
This sequence comes from Arthrobacter glycogeni, assembly GCF_054511155.1. Taxonomy (NCBI): domain Bacteria; kingdom Bacillati; phylum Actinomycetota; class Actinomycetes; order Micrococcales; family Micrococcaceae; genus Arthrobacter; species Arthrobacter glycogeni. Next base: position 9,612 of record NZ_JBTNDE010000024.1, read on the forward strand.
CACAGTGTGGGTCTGCGGAAGGTTCCGGATGGCCCGGGTGTGCTGGACGTCGTCGGCAATGACCGAGGTCATCGACTGGTCAGCCCGGATCACTTCGGTGGGTCGGCGCCCACGTGAGGAACTGATGACCTCGGTGGTAGACCCGCCGCCCTCCGTGCCGATCACCTCCGTGCCGTTCATGACCGGGGGGATGACGCCCGGCCGGTTGTCTGCGCTCCCTGCCTCTGCGGTGCCACCGGGCAGTTCAAAGTCCAGTTCCTCGTCGGTCAGGGTGGTGCGGATATGCCTGAGTTCCCCGAGCAGGGCGTTGCCGTTGACCGGACGATCCTCGGGGTCCACCGAGGTGCACCACTGGACCAGCTCGTCAATGTCCGGTGCGAGCCCGGGTACCAGGGTGGAGGGTGCGGGGACCGTCGAATTGGCGTGCTGCAGGGCTACCCGGATCGGGACGTCGCCGGTGAAAGGCTGTTTGCCGGTCAGGAGCTCAAACAGGACAATGCCGGCCGAGTAGATGTCGCTGCGGGCATCAGCACCACCCCCGGTCACCAGTTCGGGGGAGAGGTAGGCGACGGTGCCGATCAGGATTCCGGTGTTGGTGGTTGTGGACACCGCCCGCGCCAGGCCGAAGTCGGCGATCTTGATGCGACCATTGTTGGCCAGGAGAACATTCTCGGGTTTGACGTCCCGGTGTACCAGTCCGACGTCGTGAGCGGCGCCGAGGCCTTCGACTACCGGATCCATCATGGCCAGCGCCAGGCGTGGGGTGAGCCGGCCCTTCTCCCGGAGGAGATCCCGAAGGGTCCTGCCCGGAACATACTCCATCACCAGGTACGCCAGCGAACGCTCGGGGGAGTCCTCTATGCCCTGGTCCAGGACGCCCACCACGTGCGGGTGGGACAGGCGTGCCGCCGACTTCGCTTCACGCTCAAACCGGTCGAGAAAGCTGGCGTCCTCGGCGAGGTGCGGGTAAAGGATTTTCAGGGCGACATCACGATCGAGCCGCTGGTCGGTAGCCCGGTAAACGGTCGACATGCCGCCCCGGGCAAGGCGCGACAGGACACGATAGCGCCCGTCTACAATCGAGCCAACCAGTGGGTCATTCTGCCGTTCCTGCACCCCTTGATCCTAAGTGCAGACGTGAAGAGGGGCGGAACCGACACCCGATTCCGCCCCTCTTCGCTGGCCGTTCCCGGCGTTACTACCGGAACGTTGCCTGATGTGCAGTGATCGCCGCGACGTAATCCTTGGTATCGCTGAACATCCCGTGGGTGGTCACCGAATACTGGCCCTGATAGTAGGAAGCGATGGCTTCGTCGAGGTTGTCACTGGTGCGGATCAGTGACTGCAGGATGGCTACCCCGGCGGTGGCGTTGTCGTAGGGATCCAGCAGATTCAGCTGTCGACCTACCAGATCGGAAGCCCATTCGCCCGACATGGGGATGACCTGCATGGCGCCGATGGCGTTGGCGGGTGACACGGCACGCTGGTTGAAGCCTGACTCCTGAAAGGAAACCGCGAGGGCAAGGCTCGGGTCAACGCCCATGGAGCGAGCCGTGTCAGCAACGATCGACTTCATGGCGTCGTTGCCGGGGACCGGGAGCGAGTTCAGGAGGTGCTTGTTGCGGTTCGCTTCCGACACCACATGCCGCGGATAGGTGTAGTGCAGGAAGGTGGACGGCACCAGGTCGGCCGGAGCTTCGTCAGCAACGGCTGGCGCGGATTCGGCAGCCGGTGCCGCCTTGCCGGGAAGGGTCAGCTTCGCGCCGGGGTGAATCATTGTTGTTGCGGTGAGGTTGTTGGCCTTCAGAAGGGCACTGAGACTCACGCCGTTGTTGGCGGCGATGGCGCCGAGCGTGTCGCCGCCCTTGATGGTGTAGGAACCGCCGTTGGACGCTGGCGCCGCGGGCTTGGGCGCTGCCGGGGTGATCTCCGTGGATGCTACGGAGACGTCTGCTGACCCGCCCAGTTGGATCTTCTGGCCGGGGTGAATGATCGAGGTCATCGACAGGGAATTGGCCTTCAATACAGTCCCAAGGCTTACGCCGTTGTTGGCGGCGATGGCGCTGAGTGTGTCGCCAGCCTTGACCGTGTAGGAAGAGCCGGAGGACTGCTGCGTGTCGTTGGCAGGCTCGGCCGTGGTCTCGCTGGCGGGAGCGCCGGCGAGCTTGATCTTCTGACCCGGGTAGATGATCGAGCTGACGCTTAGGTCGTTGGCCTTGAGGACGGCGCCGGTTCCCAGTCCGTGTTTCATCGCGATGCCGGTGATGGTGTCGCCCGCCTGGACCGTGTAGGTCTTCGGCGCGCTCTGGGCTGGTGCCAGGAAGGTCGGGATCCGGGCTGCGACCGTGCTGGCCGGGATGGTCAGTCCGGCAGGAACGGTCGCCGCTGGAGCGAGCCGGGGGGTGTGAAGCGGTTTTGCTGCCACCGGTGCGGCGGCTGCTGGCTGTGCCAGTGCGACGGCGGAGAGCAGTACTGCGGGAATGGCGGCGGTGGATACCGCAATGGTGAAGCGGCTGGGCAGGCGGGTGCCGTGGGCACGGGCCTGGGATCCGAACAGCGGCGGTGACGAACGCTGGGCAGTCATGGTCTAAATCCTCATCTATGGTCAACGGAACGGGCCGCGCCGATGGCCGAATGGAGACCCGACGGGCGATACCGTCGGGGACCTCTTTCAAAAACATCTGATGGTGCGCGAGAGTCTGATGTTGTTACTGTTGCTGGTGTGACTCCTGTGAATCTACACTAAAAGCCACTTAGCACAACAGTTACTTGGCACCCCGCTGATATTGCATCGGCGTGTCGCCTGGTGGAGTGGAGAGAGGGGCCCACTTCTGGCACCCTTAGGGGGTGAATGAACTAGAAGAACTTGTGCCCGCCTGGTTGAACCTCCCGGAGGTGGCACTGGAATTGGAAGTGCCCATCACCAAGGTGCACGGCCTGCTCGACGAGAAGTCGCTGATTGCCCTTCGCAGTACCGAACGCAATGTCAGGAGTGTTCCGGCGGAGTTCATCTTCGAGGGCGACGTGGTGGACAGCCTGAAGGGAACCATCATCGTCCTGGCAGATTCAGGCTTCAGTGACGAAGACATTGTCAGGTGGCTATTCACTCCTGATGAATCTCTCCCGGGCCGCCCCATCGATGCTCTCCGCGAGGGTCGGAAAACCGAGATTCGGCGCCGAGCCCAGGCCGCAGCCTGGTAATAGGCACTCCAGTTCAGTGACCTTTGCCGATCATCTTGCCCTCAGGCTGACCGGCTGACCGCCGCTGTCGCTAGTCCGGCAAGGGCCGATCGACATACATCATCGAGGTTCAGGCGCCCCAGCGCCCGGGCAGCCGCCTCAGCATGCCGGGCGATCAGGGCTTCAACGGCCTGCAGCGCTCCCGATGAAGAGATGGTGTCCCGGAGACGGGCGACGTCGTCGTCGTCGAGATCTGCCTGTCCCAGCCTGCCGTTGAGCAGTGTCCTGTCTGCGGGGCTCCCACCCTGGAGCGCCTGGGCAATCAGGAGGGTGCGTTTGCCCTCTCGCAGGTCATCCCCGGCAGGTTTGCCTGTCACAGTGGGGTCGCCAAAGACGCCGAGTACATCATCGCGGAGCTGGAAGGCTTCGCCCAGGGGCAGCGAGAAGGCTGAGTAGCCGCCCAATAGCGGGGCGTCGGCGCCAGCCAGAGCGCCGCCCAGTCCCAGCGGATGCTCGACCGAATACTTGGCTGATTTGAACCGGATTATCTGCTGGGCACGTTCGGCGGCCTCGGCTGGCGTCCGGCCAGGCCCCACTGCTTCCTCCAGCAGATCAAGATACTGGCCAGCCATCACCTCGGTGCGCATCCTGTTGAAGATCGTCCGGGCACGGGTTCCTGAGGCGGCGCCTGCCCCGATGTCCGAGAACTGCTCCTCGCTAAAGGAGAGGCACATGTCGCCGGTCAACACGGCGGCGGAAACGCCAAACCGGTCGGGGCTGAGATGCCACCGGTTTCGCTCGTGCAGCGCACCAAACTGCCGATGCACGCTGGGGGAGCCCCGCCGGGTGTCGGAGCGGTCAATGACGTCGTCGTGGATCAGTGCCGCTGCCTGGAAAAGTTCCAGCGCAACGCCGGCCAGGATCGGCTCGCTGGCTCCGGCTTGCCCGCCCGCCCCCCTGAAGCCCCAATAGCAGAGCAAGGCGCGCAGTCTCTTACCGCCTGCGGTCAACCGGGTGATGGCGGCGGCGGGCTCCAGCGCATCCTCGGTAATCCCACCCAGAATGGCCCGCTGGCGGGCGAGGAACAGATCAAGCCCGTTCGTCACATCCGCCCAGTACGCTGTTTGCTCGCGCGCTACCAGGTGGTCAACAGTGCCATCGTCGACGAACTGGTTCTGGTCGGTCATGGGCTCTCCTCGAAGGGCGGACGGCAGTCCACGTGGGGCGCGCCGGGCATTCCGCAGGCCAGGGTGATCTGTTGGCTGTCCTATCCTACTAACTGGCTACGATTGGATGGTGACTGTTGGGCCCAGGGCAAATCTTCCGCACGCGGAGTGCACAATCCTCCACGTGGACATGGATGCCTTCTATGTGGCCGTCGAGTTGTTGGACCGACCTGACCTGATCGGCACACCGGTCATTGTTGGATCACCGAGCGGGCGCTCAGTTGTCCTCTCCGCCTCCTATGAGGCGCGACGATTCGGGGTGCGATCGGCGATGCCGATGTCGACGGCGATGAGACTGTGCCCCCAGGGGGTGGTGCTCGAACCCCACCACGACAAGTATTCGTTAGTCTCACGCGATGTGATGTCGATCTTCGGAACCATCACCCCTTTGGTCGAACAACTCAGCGTCGACGAAGCGTTCCTCGACATTGCAGGGTCCATGCGCCGACTCGGCGGGCCACGTGACATCGGTGAACTGATCCGAGCCACCATCCGCCGGGAACTGGGAATCACCGCGAGCGTCGGCGCGGCGACCACCAAGTTTGTTGCCAAAATCGCATCGACCCGATCCAAACCCAACGGCCTGCTGGTGATCCCGGGCGAGGAAACGGTCGCCTACCTGCATACCCTCCCGGTGTCGGCCCTGTGGGGGGTGGGCGCCAAAACGCAGGAGGTGCTGGCACGGCTGGGAATCCGGACTGTTGAAGACCTCGCACAGACCCCCGTGTCCTCCCTGCGCAAGCTCTTGGGTGTGACCGGGCAACATGTCTACGATCTTGCCTGGGGAAGGGATCCGCGGACCGTGACTGTCACCCGTCAGGAAAAAACCCTTGGGGCGGAGGAGACCTTTGCCGAAGATGTCAACGACAATTCAATCCTGCACACCGAAATGCTCAGGCTGTCCCACCGGACCGCGGCCCGGCTACGATCGGCGCAGTTGCAGTGCGGTGGCGTGGCGATCAAGCTACGGTACGCGGATTTCTCGACACTCACGAGGACCAAGAGGCTCAGCGAACCCACCGATAGTGCCAATGCCATCTATGCTGCGGCTACCTCTCTGTTGGCGTCCCTGGGGGAGCGGCCGATGAGCGTTCGGCTGGTGGGGGTGCGCGCTGATCAATTGGAACCATCCGCCGGATTGGGCCATCAACTCACCATCGACCGCCGGGACGAGAATTGGCGCCTCGCGGAGTCCGCACTTGATCAGGTCAACCGGAGGTTCGGCAAGACCGCCATCCAGCCAGCTCAACTCTTCCGGCGCCCCCCGGATACGGCGCCCTGACCCGGCGCCCTGTGTCTTCAGCAGTGGTGAATTCGGGCTGGGAGGCCCGTGGCTTTCCCTTGCGGGCATTGCGCTCTATCCTTAGAGCGAAGGCTAATTTCAACCAGTAATGCGGGTAGATTCAGGCCCCCTACGCCGAGCAGAACGTGGCAGGGAACCGGATGCGTCAGGTGGTCGTTGGTTGGGGTGAGGGACCAGGAATTATTATTAGCATGGAGGCAGTGATGGCACTCTCGGAACACGAACAGAGGTTGCTTGATCAGCTGGAGCAGCAGCTTCACGCCGACGATCCAAAGTTCGCCAGCTCGATGGCATCGAGCACCCCGCGATCTCTTTCAACGCGCCGCATTGTCATCGGCGCACTGATGGCTGTGGCGGGTATCCTGGTGCTCCTGCTCGGCGTCGCGAACCAGATAATTCTTGTTGGTGTGGCAGGTTTCCTGATCATGGGTGCAGGGGTATATTACGCCACCACCCGACCCAAGGGGAGCGAATCGGCACCCATGCCGCGAGGAACAACCAAGGCCGCTCCGGTCAATCGAGGTGGCGGCTTTTTGAGTACGCTCGAGGAAAAATGGGATGAGCGAAAGAGGGACCAGCCCTAGCCCCACCAGCTCGCAGCCCTCCCCGGGGCCTCCACTTCCATCCACTTCGCCCAAAACTTCAGTTGAACCCCCGCCGATAGACCCGCATAGTCGGGTCTATCGGCATTTAACGGCCATTTCCCGTCCGGTCGGGGCGATCCAGCACGCGGCGGCGCCCCCGGGCCGTCGAAACCCTCCACTTCGCACCACCTCGCCCCAGCCGCGCCAGTACAGGAAACTGCCAGGAAATTGATCGGTTCGAAAGCCCAAAATGGATTGACGGGGGAGGGATGTGGAGTAAAGTGGTGGTTATAAGAGTGTAGTGGTACCGCAAGGTGCTTTCCGGACTGGATGGGCGGTGGCAGATGTTCCTCGGAACTCATCTGCCGCGTCTCGACGAGAAGGGCAGGTTGATCCTCCCAGCGAAATTCCGGGAGGAACTTTCCGATGGGCTGGTGCTCACCAGGGGCCAGGAACGGTGCATCTACGTCTTTAGCCAGCGCGAGTTCGAACGGCTTCACGAACAGATGCGGGCCGCACCGCTGTCATCACGGCAATCCCGTGATTACAGCAGGGTGTTTTTGTCAGGGGCTTCCGACGAGATCCCCGACAAGCAGGGGCGAATCACCATTCCCCAGGCGCTTCGGACCTACGCGGGACTGGATCGGGAACTTGCAGTGATTGGTGCGGGTAGCCGCGCCGAGATCTGGGACGCCTCAGCCTGGAACACCTATCTCGCCGAGAAGGAGAACGTGTTCTCAGAAACGGACGAGGAAGCACTCCCCGGATTCTTCTAGGACTATCACGCATTACCCGCACCGCAGTAGGACGGCTTCTTGAACGAGATCTCCAGCCGCCCGGCGCCCGTTCCACCTGGATCACCTTCCCCGGACCCAGGCGGACACAGCGCCTGGGTCGGATGGGGATCTGGCTCAAGAAACCAGAAACGCCGACAGACCCACAACAACACCGAGAAAGGAGCGAATGGATGAGCGACGATCGCCCTACCGGTGAACGACACGTCCCGGTATTGCGTGAACGCTGCACCTCGCTCCTCGAGCCGGCACTCCTTGCCGCCGTTGCTGCAGGCCGCACCCCGGTAGTCGTCGACGCAACGCTGGGCATGGGCGGCCACTCCGAATTCCTCCTCGAACGTTTCCCGCAGGCCCATCTGGTCGGGATTGACCGGGACCTGCAAGCCATCGGACTGGCAGGGGAGCGCCTCGCAGCCTTCGCGGACCGCACCGACCTGGTTCACGCCGTCTATGACGATATCCCCGAGGTGCTAGATGACCTGGGGATCGACCTCATCGACGGCGTGCTGTTCGACCTCGGGGTGTCATCACTTCAGCTCGACGAACGTGACCGCGGCTTCGCCTACTCCTATGACGCCCCATTGGACATGCGGATGGACACCAGCACAGGACAGACAGCGGCCGACGTCGTCAACGGGTACCCGGAGGCCGAACTCCTGAAAATTATCCGCTCCTGGGGGGAGGAAAAGTTCGCTGGCAGGATCTCCTCAGCCATCGTCACTGCCCGCCGGGACACGCCCTTCACCTCGACCGGTCAGCTGGTCGACGTCATTCGGGCGGTGGTTCCCGCAGCGGCGGCACGGACGGGTGGCCATCCAGCCAAACGGACCTTCCAGGCGTTGCGGATCGAAGTCAACGAAGAACTCACCGTGCTGGAACGAGCCATTCCCGCCGCCCTCGAGTCCCTGAATGTTGGCGGCCGGGCCGTCGCCATGTCGTACCACTCGCTGGAAGACAAGATCGTCAAGGCTGCCTTCACCGCCGGAACGCGGTCCTCAGCTCCCGTCGGCTTCCCGGTGGAGCTTGAGGAGCACAAACCGTACCTCAAATCACTCACCCGGGGCACTGAAGCCCCCACTGAGCAGGAAATCGAAGAAAACCCGCGGGCGGCCTCGGCCAAACTGCGGGCCGTTGAACGAATCAAAAAGGTGTCCCGAAACACCAGAGACAGGAATGCATCATGAGCCAGCAACTCGCTGAATCCTACGCGCCGCTGGCTACCCCCCGAACGGGCGGTGCATCCTCCCAGCAGATCAGAACCCCGCTCTCCCTCGTGCCTGCCGGCCCGGCCCGGCGCCGTATCCCCTTCGCCGTCTTCAGCATGATCGCCCTCGTCGGAGCACTGGTAACCGTGTTGATGCTCAACATCTCGGTGTCCAGCAGCCAGTATGAGCTCGTTGAACTGCGCAACCAGCAGATTGCCCTGAGCCAGGAAAATCAGGCGCTGACCCAGCAGATGGAAGACCTGCAGGCACCACAGAATCTTGCCGCCGAAGCCAGGGAACTCGGCATGGTGGCTTCCCCGGGATTTGGATCCATTGATGTAGATTCGATGAAAATCGCCGGAGTACCAGAAGCTGCAACGAAGGGGGGCGAGCCGTTGGCCCTCATCGCTGCGCCCGACGTTTTCACCGCCACCGCGGCTGCTCCACCAGCCGAAGCTCCGTCGGTCGAGACGGCAGCCGAGGACGCCGCTGCAGAGGAAGGGCCGGCAGAAGTTGTGGAGCCCATCAGCCCTGCGGAGCAGCCACAGGCCATCGAACTCAACGGCGGATCGATCCCAGCACCACAGCAAGGCACCGGCGGGTAACGCACCTGGTCAACGATTACCGAAGAGACACCAAAGGACATTGAAGTGGCTACAGCAACTGAGCACGACAAATTCCGGGTGGCTCTCGGTGCTACAAGGCTCCGGGTAGGTCTCGCCTTCGTCCTGGTCCTCCTGCTGGTTCTCGGCGTCCGCCTTTTCCAGGTGCAGGCCCTTGACCTCGGTGGCATGGCGCAGGCCGGGCTCAACAAGCGGCTCGAATCCTTCCCGGTCCAGCCTGTGCGGGGCGATATTCTCGACAGTAAGGGAAACTACCTGGCCCGGAGCGTGGAGCGCTTCGACGTCGTCGTCGACCAGACCCTTGCGGAGGGGGATACGTTCGCGCGGATCAACACCGAAGGCGACCGCGAAGAGCTCACCATGGCTGAGGGAATCGCCGAGCTCGCGGCGATTCTCGGTCAGGATGCAGCCACCCTTGAAGCGTCGATCATTGGGGACAAGACGTTCGGTTACGTGGCCCGCGAGGTGACCCCCGAGGTCAAGAACGCTGCGCTTGCCGTGCGGATGCCCGGCGTTTACGCCGACCCGGTCAGCCTCCGTACATACCCCTCGGGCCCCGTTGCTGGATCGATTGTCGGCTTTGTCGGCTCGGAGAACGAAGGACTCGAACTCACCCAGAACGAGAAGCTGACCGGCAAGGCTGGCAGCCGTACCTTCGAGATCGGTGGGGATGGCATCCGCATCCCCTACGCCACCAACGAGGATGTTCCCGCCCAGGATGGCCAATCAGTAAAACTGACCATCGACCAGGACCTCCAATGGTTCGCGCAGCAGACCATCGCCTCCCAGGTGGAGGAGTACGACGCCCAGTGGGGCAACATCGTGGTTGTCGAAGCGGACACGGGCGGCATCGTCGCGATGGCCGAATCCACCACCATGGACCCCAACAACCCGGGCGCCACCGACCCCGAATTCCGGAAGCCCCTGTCGGTCACCTCGTCCTTTGAACCAGGCTCCACCACCAAACTGATCACGATGGCCGCAGGGCTGGAGGAGGGCGTCATTGAACCGACCAGCGAATTCCTGCTCCCCAACACCTACACCGTCGGTAACCAGACCTTCAAGGATGCTTTTGAGCACGGCGAGGAGCGGCGTACTGTTGCCGGAATCTTCGCCAAGTCCATGAACACCGGCACGGTCATGGTCGGTGAGCAGCTCAGCAAGCAGCAGCGCTACGGCTGGCTGACCAAGTTCGGGATCGGCCAGCCACTCGACGTCGGCCTCAATGGCGAGACCAGTGGCATCCTCGCCCCACCAGAAGAGTGGGATGACCGGCAGCAGTACACTGTGCTCTTCGGGCAGGGCCTTGCACAGACAGCGCTGCACACGGCCATGGTCTACCAGACGATCGCCAACGACGGTGTTCGGTTGAAACCCCGCCTGATCGACGCCTACATTGACCCCGACGGCACCGAGCACAAGGTGCCCCAGGATGAGGGCATCGAAGTGGTGTCGCCGGAAACCTCGTCGCAGCTGCAGAAGATGCTCGAAACCGTCACTGTCGAAGGATCGGGTGCCTCGGGTGCCCTGGATGAGTACCGGGTGGGCTCCAAGACTGGCACCGCCGAGGCACCCGGCGCCACCGGCGGCTACGACGGGTACACCCTTTCTTACGCCGGCATGGCTCCCATGGAAGACCCAGAGTATGTGGTGGTGGTGACCCTGCAGCGTCCGCAGGGAGATCTGTATTATCTGATCCCAGGCGAGTCCTTCCAGAAGGTCATGGAGCAGGTGCTCAATGCCAGGAACGTTGCGCCCTCCACAGGCAAGCCCGAGACCTACCCCATCGAGTACTAATCCGGAGCATCACACGTGCCAACAATTGAAGATCCAACAGCGCATCCCGACGCAGGAATGCGCCCCGCAGCGGTGACCCCCATCCCGTTGCACCAGGCATTTGGCACCCTCCCCGCCGGGCTACCGGCAGTCCGGCCGATTCCCGGACGCCACGACGACGGCGCCAGAACCCAGGTGACCGGCGTGGCCATTGACTCCCGCATGGTCCGTACCGGCGACCTCTACATCGCACTCCCCGGCGCAGGCGCACATGGCGCCTCTTTCACCGGCCAGGCCCTGAAGGCAGGAGCCGTCGCGGTGCTGACCGATGAGGAAGGCCTGGCCGCAGTTGCCGACGCCGCTGGCACCACACCAGTGTTCAGTGCCACCCGCCTCAGGGAACTGGTGGGCCCCCTCGCCGCTGTCATCTTCAACAGCCAGCCCACCGGGTCCCACCGTCCCACCCTGTTCGGCGTGACGGGCACCAACGGAAAAACCACCACCACCTACTTCATCAACGCGCTGCTTCACGGGCTGGGAAAGACCACCGGGCTGATGGGCACCATCGAAATCCACGCCGGCGGCCAGCCAATAGCCAGCGCGCTCACCACCCCCGAATCCCCCCAGGTACATGGGATCCTGGGCCTGATGCGTGAACGCGGCATTCAGACCGCAGCCATGGAGGTGTCTTCCCATGCCATCGAGTACCGGCGGGTCGACGGCGTCCGGTTCGACGTGGCGGGGTTCACCAACCTGACCCAGGACCATCTGGACCTCCACGGCACCATGGCGGAGTACTTCGCGGTCAAGGCTGCACTTTTCCAGCAGGATCGGGCCCGGCAGGCGGTCATCATCGTCGACGACCCGTGGGGGGTGATGATGGCTGAGGTCGCTGGAGCCGACGTCGTCACCCTCCGCACCATAGATCCCCGGGACGACGCCGACAATGACGAACGTGAGGGCGCGGCAGTCGCCGGGCCGCCAGCCGACTGGCAGGTTCGCGACGTGGCCAGGCACGGGCTCGGCCACCAGTTCTCCCTGCACGGCCCCGCGGGGGAGAGGCTGACGTTGCACTCCGGCCTGCCGGGTACGTTCAACATCTCCAACGCCGCACTCGCCGCGGTCATGGTGCTTGCCTCGGGCGTGCCCGTCGCCGACGTGCAGGCCGCCGCCGACGCCTCCGACCCGTTCTCGTCAGCAGTGCCGGGACGCATGCAGCTCATCGGCGAGCACCCGGCAGCAATAGTCGACTTTGCCCACAACCCGGACGCGTTGGCCCGCACCCTCGAATCGGTCAAGCCCACTGTGCCCGGAGCCCGGCTGATCGTCGTCTTCGGCGCCACCGGTCAGCGGGACCAAACCAAGCGGCCCGTCATGGGGGCCACCGCTGCCCGGCTCGCCGACGTGGTGATCGTCACCGATGATGACCCCCACGACGAGGACGAGGCCATGATCCGGCAGGGGGTGCTGGCCGGGGCACTGCAGGCCCGCGCCACCGCGGCCCTGCCCTGTGAGGTGCTTGAGATCTACCCCCGCGCCGAGGCGATTGACCGCGCTGTCGCCATGGCGTCGTCGTCGGACACCGTCCTGATCGCAGGCCGCGGGCACGAGGTTTGGCAGGAGGTCAAGGGAGTCAACCTGCCCCTCGACGATCGGGTGGAGTTGGCCAAGGCGTTGACACGCTACGGATTCTCTGTCCATCCCAGCCACAGGATAGAATCCTAGACCGTCATGATTGAACTAAGCGCAGCCGAAATCGCGGCAATAACCAGGGGCCACCTGACCCCCACAGCCGCAGCGCGGCAGACCCAGACCGTCAGCTCCGTCACAGTGGATTCCCGCGATGTGCAGGCCGGCGGCCTGTTCGTCGCGAAGCCCGGAGAGACCGCTGACGGCCACCAGTTCGTACCGCAGGCCTTCCACAACGGGGCAGTCCTCGCACTGGTGGAGCACCCGGTGGTCGACACCGGCGCGGACGGAGAGGTCGAGTACCCGGCCGTGGTGGTCGACGACGTGGTGCTGGCCATGGGCCGGCTCGCAGCCGAGGCGGTGCGGCGTCTGCGCGCCCACTCGCCGCTGACCGTCATCGGTATCACCGGGTCGGCCGGAAAGACCACCACCAAGGATCTGCTGGCAGGCATCCTGTCGGAGCAGGCCCCCACTGTCGCTCCGATCGGCTCCTACAACGGCGAGGTCGGTGTTCCCCTGACCGTTTTCGGCGCCGACTACGACACGAGGTACCTCATCATCGAGATGGGTGCCACGAAGATCGGGCACATCACCTATCTGGCCGACATGGTTGCGCCCGACGTCGGGGTAGTCCTGGGCGTGGGCAGCGCGCACGCCGGAGAATTTGGTGGCGTGGAGAATATCGCCCGCGCGAAATCCGAACTGCTGCGGGCGTTGCCCGCTACCGGGACGGCCATCATGAACGCCGATGACGCCCGCGTGCTCGCGATGGAACAACGCACCGGCGCGCAGAAGCTGTACTTCACCGCCGACGACACCCGGGTGCCCGCCGGGGGCCCGGTGATTCGGGCCACCGCAATCACGACCACCTCCGACGGGCACCCGGCTTTCACGCTCACCGTCCCCGGCGACGACGCCGCCTACCCGGTCACCTCACGCCTGATCGGGACCCACCAGATCACCAACCTCCTCGCCGCAGCATCCGTGGCCACAGCCCTCGGCATCCCGGGGGCGGTGATCGCCGCTGTTCTGTCCCGGCGGGAGCCCCAGAGCCGGTGGCGCATGGAGCGGACCGAACGCGCTGATGGGGTCACAGTCATCAACGACGCGTACAACGCCAATCCCGATTCGATGCGGGCAGCGCTCCGCACCGTCGCCGAACTCGGTAGGGGCAGGCGCACCTGGGCTGTGCTCGGCGAAATGCTCGAACTGGGAGACGATTCAATTGCGGAGCACGACGCCGTTGGGCGGGTAGTGGTCCGGCTCAATATCTCCAAGCTTCTGGTGGTGGGGATGGGGGCACGCGCCCTCTACAACGGTGCCGTCCTCGAAGGGTCATGGGGTGATGAGGTCCTGTTCGCCGATGACGCTGCAGCCGCCGAGCAGATGCTCACCACCGCCCTGCAACCCGGCGACCTCGTGTTGTTCAAATCCTCCAACGGGGCCGGGCTTCGATTCCTGGGCGATCGGATAGCATTGTCATCGACCCACGCACCGTCCACCGCCACGCCTGGAACATCAGTGCCCGGCTCAACTGACCTCCAGGGGGGGCTGCAGCTGTGATTGCACTACTGATCGGCTCAGCCATGGGGCTGGTGCTGGCACTCGTGGGCACCCCCCTGTTCATCAAGCTGCTGGTGAACAGGGGCTACGGCCAGTTCATCCGCGACGACGGACCCACGGCCCACCACACGAAGCGCGGCACCCCGACCATGGGTGGTGCAGTCATTGTCGGCTCCGTGCTGATCGCCTACTTCGTCACCCATCTCCTGATGATCTGGGCGGGGATGTCGACCGGGCCCTCCATGTCGGGCCTCCTGCTGCTCCTGCTCATGGTGGGCATGGGTGTCGTCGGATTCTTCGACGACTACATCAAGATCTCCAAGCAGCGCAGCCTCGGCCTGAGCGCCCCGGCGAAGATCGCCGGGCAGACCCTGGTCGGGATCATCTTCGCCGTACTGGCGCTCGGTTTCCCCAACGAGGACGGCAGGACGCCGGCCTCCACGGCGATCTCCTTCATCCGTGACACGTCCATCGACCTCGCCTTCGCCGGCACCATCGTCGGGGCCGTGCTGTTCGTCATCTGGTCCAACCTCATCATCACCGCAGCCAGCAATGGTGTGAATCTCGCCGACGGCCTCGACGGTCTGGCTGCCGGCGCATCGGTCCTGGTGTTCGGCGCCTACATGTTGATGGGGATCTGGCAGTCCAACCAGAGTTGCGCCCTCGACGAGGTCGCCCGCAGCGTCTGCTACACCGTCCGTGATCCGCTCGACCTGGCCCTCATCGCTGGAACCATGTGCGGCGCCCTGGTGGGATTCCTCTGGTGGAACACCTCGCCGGCGAAGATCTTCATGGGCGACACCGGTTCGCTCGCCATCGGTGGCGCCATCGCCGGGTTCGCCATCCTGTCCCGCACCCAGCTTCTGCTTGTCATCCTCGCCGGACTGTTCGTCATGATCACCCTCTCCGTCATCATCCAGGTCGGCTACTTCAAACTGTCCGGCGGTAAACGCGTCTTCAAAATGGCACCATTGCAACACCACTTCGAGCTGAAGGGCTGGCAGGAAGTGACAGTGGTGGTCCGGTTCTGGATTCTCGCCGGGTTGTTCGTGGCAACTGCGATGGGGATTTTCTACGCCGAATGGGTGGTGCTGATATGACCGCCGCTCCCGACCTTGAGTCCCTGACCACCTGGGATGCTGACTGGCGGGGCCTGCGGGTGGCCGTCACCGGCATCGGGCTCTCCGGCTTCTCGGTTGCCGACACCCTGATCGAGCTCGGGGCCCGCGTTGTCGTCATCGACGGGTCCGATTCAGCCGAAAACCGGGCCAAAGCGGACACCCTGTCCATCGTCGGTGCGGTGGACGTCCTCCTCGGCCCCGACCACGCAACGACCCTTCCGCTCATCGACGGCGCCCTTCCGGACCTGGTAGTGACCTCGCCGGGCTGGACCCCCCAGCAGTCGATGCTACGGGCTGCCGCCGAAGCTGGCATTGCCGTCTGGGGAGATGTCGAACTGGCCTGGCGGGTCAGGATCCGTGAGGGCCGCCCCACCGCCGAGTGGCTGACCATCACCGGAACCAACGGGAAGACCACCACTGTCTCCCTGGTGGAATCGATGCTCCTCGCCGCTGGCCTGCGGGCCGTCGCGGCGGGCAATATCGGCACGCCGATCCTCGACGCCATCAGGGATCCCCAGGGCTACGATTTCATCGCCGTTGAACTCTCCAGCTTCCAGTTGCACTGGACCGGCTCCATCTCGCCTTTGGCCAGCGTGTGCCTGAACGTGGCGGAGGACCACGTGGACTGGCATGGCGGGTTCGATCAGTACACCGCCGACAAGGCGAAGATCTACGCCAACACCAAAGTGGCTTGCATCTACAACGCCGAGCAACCCGCCACCGAGCGGATGGTCGAAGAGGCCGACGTCGTCGAGGGATGCCGTGCCATCGGCTTCACGACGTCGACTCCGGCCGTCAGCATGGTGGGCGTCGTCGACGACCTGCTCGTGGACCGAGCCTTCATTGAGCAGCGCAAGGATTCGGCTGTCGAGCTTGCCGCTATCAGGGAGTTGGGTGACCTGGTTCCCCGCCATCTGGTGGCAAATGCCCTGGCCGCCGCCGCGCTGGTGCGGGCCGCCGGCGTCGAACCAGCAGCCATCCGCTCCGGGATCAGGAACTACCAGCCCACCGATCATCGCATCCAGCTGGTTTCCTCCCGGGACGGCATCCTCTGGATCAACGACTCCAAGGCGACCAACCCACACGCCGCGGCAGCCTCGCTGTCTGCCTTCCACTCGGTGATCTGGATCGCCGGAGGCCTCTCCAAGGGCGTCAACTATGACCGGCTGGTCATCGAGCATGCGAAGCGGCTTAAGGCGGTGGTGCTGATTGGCGCCGACAGCTCGGACCTGATGGCGTCATTGCGCCGACACGCTCCGGATGTTCCGCTGATCGAAGCGGGCACAGGGGAGACTGGAGCTGTGACGTTGTCCGACGAGACCACACCCACGCCTCAGGGCGAACGGGTGATGGAATCGGCGGTAAGGGAATCAGCGCGGTTGGCCGGCGACGGTGACACCGTGCTGATGGCTCCGGCGGCGGCATCCATGGATCAGTTTTCCTCCTATGCTCACCGAGGCGAAGCCTTTATCGAGGCAGTCCGAGTGATCGTGGAAGGGCAGGCGAAGACCGCAAAGGAGTTCTAATGGTCACCACGCCCACCCGGCCAGTCGGCCGGAAGCCGGTGATGCGTCAGCATTCCCGGGCCGGCACCCCACCCGCCGCGGCACCACGTACCCCCGGCACACCCTCAACCGGCTCAGCTGCGACAGGTCCAGCGAAGAAGGGGCTCGGTGGCCACTTCGGACGGTTCTGGATGTACCTTGAGGGCAGCGAAAAGCAAGCCAGCGGCGCCAGCTACTACATGATTCTCGGATCGGCCCTCGCCCTGACCGCGATTGGGCTGATGATGGTGCTCTCGGCATCCTCGGTTGAAGCCATCGCCGAAGGAACCAGCGAGTTCGATCTGTTCCTGCGGCAGGCCATCTGGGCCGCCGGAGGGCTGGTCCTGATGCTCCTGCTGTCCCGTTTCGGCGCCCGCACCTATCGACTTCTGGCCTGGCCGGTCTTGGGGGTAGCAATAGTGCTCCTGATGCTTGTCCTGGTCATCGGCGTGAACATCAACGGCAACCAGAACTGGATCCAGATAGGCGGGTTCACGATGCAGCCGTCCGAGCCCGCGAAACTCGCTCTGGCCATCTGGCTGGCCAGCGTGCTGGCCCGGAAGGGCAGGCTGGTCAGGAACTGGAAACACGCAATGATCCCAGCCCTCCCGCTGGGTGGACTGCCCATCGGGCTGGTCCTGCTCGGAGGCGACCTGGGCACCGTCATCATCTTGATGATGATCCTTGCGGCGGCCCTTTTCTTTGCTGGCGCGCCCATGAAAATGTTTACCATCGCCGGTATTGCCGGCATCGCCGGTGCACTGGTGATGGTCCTGGTTAGTGGAAACCGCAGCGACAGGATCAGCGCCTGGCTGCGGATCAACTGCGACGACGGCCGGGACCTGTGCCTGCAGTCCGACAATGGTCTCTTCGCCCTCGCCTCCGGCGGCTGGTGGGGCGTCGGTATCGGGCAGAGCCGGCAGAAATGGAACTGGATCCCCGAGGCTCACAACGACTTCATCTTCGCCATCATCGGCGAGGAGTTCGGGCTGATCGGGACCCTCGTCGTCGTCGCCCTCTTTGGAATCCTCGCCGTCGCCACCATCCGGGTGGCCCGCCGCTACACCGACCCGTTTGTGCGGATACTGCTCGGGTCCATCCTGGTGTGGCTGATCGGACAGGCTTTCGTCAACATTGGGATGGTGACCGGTGTCCTGCCCGTCATCGGCGTCCCATTGCCCTTCATTTCCTACGGCGGATCGGCATTGACCTTCACCCTCGCCGCCGTCGGTGTGTTGCTCTCCTTCGCCCGCAAGATGCCTCCTGCCCCGGCGGCCGATGCAGCTGTCACCCCAGACGCCCGTTTCCTAGAAAGCGAACCAGCAACCCGATGAGCACAACCCCTCTTTCGGTGGTCCTGGCCGGCGGCGGAACCGCCGGCCACATCAGCCCCCTGTTGGCGATAGCCAATGCCTTGGCGGAGATCGAACCCGGTATCCGGCAAGTGGTGGTGGGCACTGCCGCCGGAATGGAGACCCGGTTGGTTCCGGCCGCGGGCTACCCGCTCGAGACGATCGATCGTGTTCCGATGCCACGCCGCCCATCGGTCGACCTGGTAAAACTTCCCATCCGGCTGATCCGGGCGGTCCGTCAGGCGTCGGCCGTCCTGGACCGCGCCGACGCTGACGTCGTCGTTGGCGTTGGGGGCTACGTCTCGACACCGCTGTACCTGGCCGCGTGGCGGCGGAAAACCCCCATCGTGATCCACGAGGCCAACGCCCGCCCGGGTCTGGCCAACCGTCTGGGCTCCCGCATTGCCGCCACGGTCGCGGTGGCGTTCAAGGGGACCCGGCTGCCCGGTGCGCAGGTGGTCGGCATGCCCATGAGACGCAGCATCTCCTCCCTCAACCGTGCCGAGGAAAGAGCCGCCGCCCGGACCGCGCTGGGATTGACCAGCACTCAGCCAGCACTTATCGTGACCGGCGGATCTTCCGGTGCCGTCAGCATCAACCGTGCTGTGACAGCGGCAGCGCCGTTGCTGGCCGCCGAAGGCATCCAGCTGCTGCACATCACCGGCGGCGGCAAGGCTGTCACGGGCTCCGACGGGCGGCCCCTGCACGCCGACGGGTACCGTCAGATCGAGTACGTCGATGACATGGCGACCGTCTACGCCGCAGCCGACCTTTTGCTCGCGCGCGCCGGCGCCGCAACTGTCTGCGAGGTCAGCGCCGTCGGCCTCCCGGCCGTGTTTGTTCCGTTGCCCCACGGCAACGGTGAACAACGCCGCAACGCGGCCGACCTGATCGCTTCGGGCGGTGCACTCCTGGTGGAGGACGGGTCGCTCACCGCAGGCTGGCTGGCCGAGCAGGTGTTCCCACTCCTGAAAAACCCTGCGGCCCTGAACGTCATGGCCACCGCAAGCGCCACCCTCGGAGTGCGGGACGCCGACGTCCAGATGGCCCGGCTCGTCGTCGCTGCGGGACGAGGGGCCCAGTCGTGACCCAGTCCACCAGCCTGACACCTGCCGGCCTCGGCCACGTCCACTTCATCGGCCTGGGTGGCGCCGGTATGTCCGCCGTTGCCCGGGTGCTCCTCGGGCAGGGCGTCCCGGTGTCCGGGTCCGACGCCGCCGATTCGCGGACCCTCCGGGCCCTCGCCGACCTTGGCGCCCGCACCGATGTCGGGCACCGCGCCGAGAACGTTGACGGCGCTGACACCATTGTCATTTCGACCGCGATCAGGGCTACCAACCCGGAACTCGTCGAGGCCCAGGAGAAGGGGTTGCGGATCCTGCACCGGTCCCAGGCGCTTGCCGTCGCCATGACCGGGTCGGAGGTCGTGGCGGTGGCCGGCACCCACGGCAAGACCACCACCACCGCCATGATCACCGTCATGCTGCAGGCCGCCGGGCTGGATCCGTCGTTCGCCATTGGCGGCGACGTGGCAGCGCTGGGCGTCAACGCCGCCTGGGCTGAGGGCGGCGTGTTCGTCGCGGAAGCCGACGAATCTGACGGGTCGTTCCTGAACTACTCACCCCGTATCGCCGTGGTCACCAACGTCGAGGCGGATCACCTCGACCACTACGGCACTGCCGCAGCGGTCCACGAAGTTTTTGACCGGTTCGTAGCCCTGCTGCCAGTCGACGACGGCCTGCTGGTGACCTGCCGGGACGACGACGGCGCGGCTGCCCTGGCCGGACGGGTCGCTGACACTCGACGGGTCAGGACCTACGGCTACTCGCTATCCGCTGACGTGCGGATCGGGGCGACGGTCTCCGACGGCAGCGCCTCGACGAGCATGCTGTCCTTCTCGGTGGACGGGCTCGAGAGTGAGCAGGAGCTCCGGCTCAGCGTGCCTGGGGAACACAATGTCAGGAACGCTACCGCCGCCTTCGCTGTGGCGCTTGAGCTGGGTATTGACCCCGCCGCGGCGGCAGCCGGGCTGGCCACGTTCTCGGGTGCCGCCCGCCGGTTCGAGGCGCGCGGCGAAGGCAGGGGAGTGCGGGTCTTCGACGAGTACGCCCACCACCCGACCGAGGTGACAGCGGCGCTGCGGGCGGCACGCGCCGTCGCCGCCGGGCACGGCGTCCACGTCCTCTTTCAGCCCCACCTGTTCTCTCGGACCAGGGAATTCGCCGCGGAGTTCGCGACAGCCCTGAGCCTCGCCGACTCGGCCACGGTGCTGGACATCTACGCGGCACGGGAAGATCCCACGCCGTCCGTGACCAGCCGGCTGATCACAGACCGGCTCACTGTGCCGGGCGGGTACATCGCTGAGCCGGACGAGGCGGTGCGAGCGGTGGCGGACCGGGCCGCCGCTGGAGACATCATTCTCACAGTAGGTGCCGGCGACGTCACCCAGTACGGCGCCGAACTGGTCAGGTTGCTGACACTGCCAGCGCCGGGGGCACCAGGTTCATGAGCCGTCGTAAACCCGGCAGGCCCGGTACCACGCCCCAGCCGGGCGCCATCCCCGGCCCCGCCAGCGTGCCTCGAGTCACCAGTAGCAAGGTGTCCATGCTCGACCTTCCGGAGGATCCCTGGCTGCCCCCGGCCCAGGAGGAATCGACCAGCTCCGTCGTCGCATTCCCCCAGCCGCCCAGGAAGCGGCGACGGCGGAACCTCGTCCTGGGGCTCATCGTCCTGGTCCTCCTGATGGCAGGGTTGCTGGTGTACGTGATTTTTTCCCCGGCACTCGCGCTGCGCAGTGTTGACGTCAGCGGCAACACCCTGGTGACCGCCGAGGAAGCCACCGCCGCGCTGGAACCGTTGCTCGGCGAACCGCTGCCACAGATCGCCGATGAGGAAGTGGAACAGCTCCTTGAGGGTTTCGCCCCGATCGAAAGCGTTACCGTCGCCGCGGTCCCACCGTCCGGTCTGGCAATCACCATCCGCGAACGCGTGCCGGTGGCGATCCTGCAGAACAACGAACAGTTCGTCCTCATCGATGCCGATGGCCGCCAGCTCGCGTCCGTCAAAGATCGCGACGCGGTGCAGCTACCGCTGATCGACGGTGGGACCGAGGCCGTGAACAGTGAAGTGTTTTCCTCAATTGCCACAGTTCTTGCTGCCCTTCCGGAAAGCATCCTGAACCAGCTGGGGCACGCTTCGGCGGATTCAGTGGATTCAGTGAAGCTGTCGCTTACTACTGACCAGACCATCTTCTGGGGGAGCGCCGAAGGGAACAAGGCCAAGGCGTCGGTCCTTGAAGCGTTGCTTACCGCTCCGCCGGCCGATCCGCCGGCCAAGGAATTCGACGTCAGCACGCCGTCGAGTCCGGTCACTCGCTAAAGAATTATCCGACACGCGGGCTCGGTCATTGCAGATGAGGGCACCTGCCCATAGCGTCTTGAATAGAAGTTACTTGACATAACATTGACTTTCAAGTTGAGAGTTAACGTTGGTCAACGTGAAGGCTGGGAACAGATCCAGCCGGATCAAGCCCCACACAGCGCATTCGAACAAGGGACACAGGACCGTGGCAGCACCGCAGAATTACTTGGCCGTCATCAAGGTAGTAGGCATCGGCGGCGGTGGCGTGAACGCCGTCAACCGCATGATCGAGGTTGGCTTGCGTGGCGTGGAATTTATCGCCATCAACACCGACGCACAGGCCCTGTTGATGAGCGACGCCGATGTGAAGCTCGACGTCGGCCGGGAACTGACCCGCGGCCTCGGTGCCGGCGCCGACCCGGAGGTTGGGCGCCGTGCGGCCGAAGACCACGCCGAGGAAATCGAAGAGGTGCTGCGCGGGGCAGACATGGTCTTCGTCACCGCCGGCGAGGGTGGTGGCACCGGAACCGGTGGCGCACCCGTCGTCGCCCGCATTGCGCGCTCCCTCGGCGCCCTGACCATTGGCGTAGTCACCCGGCCCTTCACCTTTGAGGGTCGTCGACGGTCCAACCAGGCCGAAACGGGCATCGATACCCTCCGCGACGAGGTCGACACCTTGATCGTGATCCCGAATGACCGGTTGCTCTCCATCAGCGACCGGAACGTGTCGATGCTCGACGCCTTCCGGTCGGCCGACCAGGTCCTGCTCTCCGGCGTGCAGGGAATCACCGACCTGATCACCACTCCGGGCCTGATCAACCTCGACTTCGCCGATGTGAAGTCGGTGATGCAAGGTGCGGGGTCAGCCCTGATGGGTATCGGCTCGGCCCGCGGCGAGGACCGTGCGGTCAAGGCAGCCGAACTGGCCATCGCGTCGCCGCTCCTCGAAGCATCGATCGATGGCGCGCACGGGGTGCTGCTGTCCATTCAGGGTGGTTCAGATCTGGGTCTATTCGAAATCAACGAGGCCGCCCGACTGGTGCAGGAAGTGGCCCACCCCGAAGCGAACATCATCTTCGGTGCCGTCATCGACGACGCCCTCGGCGACGAGGCACGGGTCACGGTCATCGCGGCTGGGTTCGATCAGGTCGATGCCACCTCGCAGCCCAATTCGCAGCTTGCCAAGCCCGTCTCAGCGCCGTCCGTCGGTGCGAGTGTACCGGCGGCGGCGGCAGCAGTCCCCGCCTCGGCGGGGCTCGGCGCCTGGTCGCAGCGGTCACAGCAGTCAGGTAACACCGTGCCAGCGGATTCAGGTTTCGACGTCGATCTGCCAGCCGTAGTCGAGCCTGACTTCTCTTCGAGCCGCTCGGACGAACTCGATGTTCCGGACTTCCTGAAGTAACCATCGACGCCGTGTTCTTCTGGCGACAGGAAATCACTCCGGGCCGCTGGGTAGCCTTCACGAACGCCGAGGCGGGCAATCTCGCACACCATGTGCAGGATAAGCCCACCTCGGTGCGTCGGCGGCGCCGTGATCTGGAAGCCGCGCTGGGTGTCGCTGGAGGCTCCCTTCGTTTCATGCACCAGACTCACTCAGCGGACGCGGTGCTGGTTCAT
The DNA here is from genome assembly GCF_054511155.1 of Arthrobacter glycogeni. Taxonomy (NCBI): domain Bacteria; kingdom Bacillati; phylum Actinomycetota; class Actinomycetes; order Micrococcales; family Micrococcaceae; genus Arthrobacter; species Arthrobacter glycogeni. The sequence continues at coordinate 32,549 of NZ_JBTNDE010000024.1, forward strand.
CCCGGACCGATCGTCGAGGCGGTTAGCGCCGATGCGCAGGTCAGCCCCGACGGATCGGTTCCCCTGGCGGTCATGACCGCGGATTGCGTTCCCGTGGTGCTGTCCGCTGGGCGGGGCCCGGGCCGGGCGAGTGCGGTGATCCACGCGGGACGCCAGGGGGTCTTGACCGGCGTGGTGGCTAACACTGTCGAGCTGATACGCCGGGGTGATGCCAAGGACCTGACCGCCTGGATCGGTCCAGCCATCTGCGGGCTATGCTACGAAGTGCCCGAGAAGATGAGGCGCGAGGTGGCAGCGGTCGTCCCAGCGGCGTGGGCAACCACCCGGTGGGGGACGCCCGGCCTCGATCTGCCCGGTGCCGTGCGAAGCCAACTCGCCACACTCGGGGTGGAGATCCGCACCGTCACTGACGATGCCTCGGCCCTCTGCACTCTCGAAAATGAATCCCTCTACTCCCACCGCCGCAGCCCGGCAGCCGGTCGGTTCGCAGGCCTCGTATGGACCAGTTGATGCAGTCACCGCGCGCCGCGGAGCTCGCCGAGCGGCTCTCTGCCGTGCACCGCCGGATCGAACAGGCAGTGTCTGACGCCGGACGCACCCACAAACCCGAGCTCATCGTCGTCACCAAATACTTCCCCGCAGCCGATCTACGGATCCTCGCCGGGCTCGGCGTCACCACCATGGGAGAGAGCCGCGACCAGGAGGCCGCCGCCAAGGCCCAGGAGCTTAAGGATTTCGAGCTGCACTGGCATTTCATCGGCCAGCTCCAAACCAACAAGGCCCGCTCCGTGGCGCGCTACGCGGATGCGGTGCATTCGGTCGACCGGGCGCAGCTGGTCCGCGCGCTCGGCAAAGCAGTGGCCGCCGGGCAAGCCGGCACAGGGCAAGGACCCGCGCCCGCCCTGTCCTGCTTCATCCAGGTCGACTTGTCGATACCCCATGGCGGTGAGACGAGCATCAGCGGACACCACCGCGGCGGGGCAGCCCCCGCCGATGTCCTCGCGCTCGGACGCCTGGTCGACGACACTGACGGTCTTGCTCTGGCCGGAGTGATGGCCGTCGCCCCGCTAGGGATAGACCCGGCGGCAGCGTTCGGACGGCTGGCTTGTATCTCAGCGTCGCTGCGCGTCGACTTCCCTGCCGCGTCGGGGATCTCGGCTGGGATGAGCGGCGACCTCGAAGCAGCAGTCGCGGCCGGCGCGACACACCTCAGAATAGGGTCGCAGGTCCTCGGCGATCGCCCGCCCTTGCGGTAGCGTCTGGACTATACCCAATGACACGACAGGAGCTACCATGGCTGGCGCACTGCGCAAGACAATGATCTATCTTGGGCTCGCCGACGGTGATGAGCACTACGAGTCCGAGCAAAAGAATTTAGCTGGCAGGAGCGAGGATCACTCAGTGGATTACGACGGAGATGATCGGCAAGTCGCCGCACGCCCGGCGACCAAGCTCGCGCCGGTGGATGAATACCGGGCCCCGGTGACGCCGATCAAACGGGCACAGTCCTCACGTGAGGATTCGGCAGCCCTGCGCCAGATCACCACGGTGCACCCACGGTCCTACAACGATGCAAAGCTCATCGGCGAAAGCTTCAGGGACGGAATTCCCGTCATCATGAACGTCACCGACATGGGCGAATCCGATGCCAAGCGTCTCGTCGACTTCTCTGCCGGCCTCGTTTTCGGTCTGCACGGCAGCATCGAGCGGGTCACCAACAAAGTCTTCCTTCTGTCGCCCTCCTATATTGAGGTACTGGGAGAAGACCAGAAGGCCAGCGAGGCACAGGCTAGTTTCTTCAATCAAAGCTAGCGTGGTTAACTGGTTCACGAGTTCCTCTCGAAATGTCTTTTTAGGACTGTGACTGCCACGTGAGTTTGGTTTTTGTTCTGATCTACCTGGTACTGATGGTTGTCCAGGTAGCGCTGATTATTCGGATCGTTTACGACGCCGTGCAGATGTTCGCGCGCGGCTGGCGCCCCAAGCGGCTGGCACTCGTGCTCGCGTCGGGTGTTTACACTGTTACTGATCCGCCGATCAAGGCCCTGCGACGGCTGATACCGCCGGTACGGCTCGGCGGAGTATCGCTGGATTTGGCGTTCCTGGTGGTGTTCCTCGGCGTAACCATCCTCATGTTCGTCGTCGCTGGTCTGGCCACATCGGTCTAGCCGGTTAGTTTTCGAGTCTCAAAAGATATACGCTGAATCAGATAATTGGTGTGAATTCTAGAGTTTTATGTCCGCAATTCGGTACCGTAGTCAGGTCTGCTTCATAGGCAGGCATGTCTTATAACCACTATGAGGTGACCAGATGGCCCTGACGCCAGAAGATGTTGTCAACAAAAGGTTTCAGCCCACTAAGTTTCGTGAAGGCTACGACCAGGACGAGGTAGACGATTTCCTCGACGAGATCGTCGTAGAGCTCCGACGTCTGAATCAGGAGAACGACGAACTGCGGCGCAAGCTCGCAGACTCCACCTCCTCGACGTCCCAGGGAGCTGCAGTGCCCGCCCCGGTTTCGGCGGTTTCGCACACTGAAGAGGTCAAGGATGATCCGAAGGCGAAGGAACAGTCGAAGGTCGAAGAGCCGAAGGTCGAAGAGCGCAAGGTAGCACCAGCTCCAGCAGCTGCTGCAACGCCCGCTGCGTCAACGTCCGGCTCCGCCGAATCAGCAGCCGGTGTGCTGGCCATGGCTCAGAAGCTCCACGACGAGTATGTCAACGCCGGTGTAGAGCAGCGGGACAAAATCATAGCTGAGGCTCAGATCGAAGCCAGCGGCATGGTCAGCGACGCCGAAGAGAAGACCCGCAAGACCCTTGGTGCACTCGAGCAGCAGAAGAGTGTCCTTGAGGGCAAGGTTGAGCAGCTCCGGAGCTTCGAACGCGACTACCGCTCACGGCTTAAGGCCTACATTGAAGGCCAACTCCGTGACCTGGATTCCCGCGGATCGGTCGCTTCGGAAGCCGCCGGCTCCTAAGGTTCCACCCCGCGCCGGAGAATCGGCGCCATCAGTTATAGGCATGACAAGAGGCCGGCCCCGGGATCCCCCGGCGGCCGGCCTCTGCCGTAGTCTGGTAAGCAGTATCGACACTGCACCTTTTCCCGACCGGCGCGGTCAGCGGCAGCGCCAGACCTGAAAGTGTTATGACAGACCAGACACCCGAGCACGGTCTTCCGACCGGTGCCGACGAAACCTCCACCGGCCGGCGCACTGCGGCAGCCACCAGCCACCACCGGCGCAACGGTGCGCGCTACGCGCTGCTCTTTGCTGTCTGCTGTGCAGTGATCTATGTTGCCGATCAGCTGACCAAGATCTGGGTGGTCTCCACGATGACCGAGGGTCAGATCACCCCGGTGCTTCCGCCGCTTCTGAACTGGCATTTTATCCGCAACCCGGGGGCTGCCTTTTCCATCGGCACCGACTACACCTGGGTGTTCACCATCATCATGGCCGTCGTGTCAATCGCCATCCTCACCCAGGTCCGCAAGATTGCTTCCTGGTGGTGGGCGACGGCGCTGGGCCTGGTCCTCGGCGGTGCCCTGGGCAACCTCACCGACAGGCTGGTCCGGGAACCCTCCTTCGGCCAGGGCCACGTCGTCGACTTCATCGCCCTCCCCAACTTCGCCATCTTCAACATCGCCGATTCTGGCGTTGTCACGGGGGTTTGCCTGATCTGCCTGCTCACCCTGCGCGGCATCGGCATGGACGGCAAGCGCAGCAACGACGAACCGTCGGTAGACGGCTCGGGGGACGCCGCGTGAATGCCATTGAACGGGACGAGCGGGTACCGGCGGAATTAGCCGGATCGCGGGCCGACGCCGTGTTGGCCGCAGTCGCCGGGGTGTCCCGGTCCGCTGCCGCCGCCTGGTGCGTCGCGGGATTCGTGACCAGCGACGGGAAACCGGTCGGGAAGTCCGACCGCCCTGCCGCCGGGGCGGTGCTCCGGATCCGGGTGCCAGCCAGTGTGGACCCGCTGGCCGTTGTCGTGGCGACCGTCGACGGCATGGGCATCCTGTACGACGACGACGAGCTGGTGGTCATTGACAAGCCGGTCGGTGTTGCTGCGCACCCCTCACCGGGCTGGGTGGGGCCCACCGTCGTCGGCGCCCTCGCCGGCGCGGGCTACCGCATCTCGACGTCGGGCGCCCCCGAACGCGCCGGGATTGTGCACCGCCTCGATGTAGGCACCTCCGGGGCCATGGTGGTCGCCAAGACCGAACACTCCTACACCGTGTTGAAGCGGGCGTTCAAGGAACGCACCGTGGACAAGGTGTACCACGCGCTGGTGCAGGGGCTCCCGGACCCGCTCGAGGGGACCATCGACGCGCCGATCGGCAGGCACCCCGCGCACGACTGGCGGTTCGCCGTGCTCGAGGACGGCAGGCCCTCCAGAACCCACTACCGGGTGCTGGAGGCTTTCGGGAAGGCCAGCTTGCTGGAAGTCAACCTCGAGACGGGCCGGACCCACCAGATCCGCGTCCACTTCTCCGCCCTCCGCCACCCGTGCGTGGGTGACCTGACCTACGGTGCCGACCCGCGTCTGTCAGCCAATCTGGGGCTCACCCGCCAGTGGCTGCACGCCCAGCAGCTCACATTCGAGCATCCGGTGACCGGGGAAACGGTCAGCGCGACCAGCCCCTACCCGAACGATCTCCAGTACGCCCTCGACGCCCTGGCTTCCGGCACCATCTGAGCCGGGGCGGCGCGCCTCCGGCTCGGCAGGTCAGCCGGAGGAGGGGGCCGGCTGACCTAGAATGGGAGGGTGGTTTCAACAGCATCCCCCCAAGCTTCCCCGGCCAAGCCAACCCGCGAAGATTCCTTCGTTCACCTGCACAATCACACCGAGTATTCAATGCTCGACGGCGCCGCACGGCTGACTGATCTGTTCAGCCACACCGAGGAACTGGGCATGAACGCCCTGGCCACCACCGACCATGGGTTTGTCTTCGGGGCCTTCGATTTTTGGGACAAGGCCCGCGCGGCCGGGATCAAGCCCATCATCGGGGTGGAGGCGTATCTCACCCCTGGGACGGCTCGTGCGGACAAGACCCGCGTGAAGTGGGGCGGTGGTGGACGCGACGACGTCTCCGGAGCCGGCGCGTACACCCACATGACCCTGTGGTCCGAGACCACCGAGGGCATGCACAACCTGTTCAGGATGTCCTCCCTGGCCTCGCTGGAGGGGTACCTGTACAAGCCGAGAATGGACCGGGACCTGCTGCAGACTTACGGCAAGGGCCTGATCGGGACCACCGGGTGCCCCTCGGGCGAGGTGCAGACCAAGCTGCGCCTCGGCCTGTACCGTGAGGCAGTCCAGGCGGCCTCCGACTTCCGGGACATTTTCGGTGCCGACAACTTTTTCTGCGAACTGATGGACCACGGCCTGGACATTGAACGCAACGTCAAAGCCGACCTGATCAAGCTGGCCCGTGAGCTGGGGTTGCCGCTGGTGGCCACCAATGACCTGCACTACACGCACGCGGAGGACTCCAAAGCCCACGCCGCCCTGTTGTGTGTGCAGTCCGGTTCCACAATGGCGGATCCCAAGCGGTTCAAGTTCGACGCCAACGAGTTCTACCTCAAATCCCCCGCCGAGATGCGCTCCATCTTCAGCGATTTCCCCGACGCCTGCGACAACACCCTCCTCATTGCCGAGCGGTGCGACGTCGAGTTCAACACCAAGGCGAACTACATGCCGGGCTTCCCCGTCCCGGAGGGGGAAAGCGAGCAATCGTGGTTCGTGAAGGAGGTCGAGACCGGGCTGCAGTTCCGCTACCCGGCAGGGATCCCCGACGCCGTCCGCAAGCAGGCCGAATACGAGACCGGCGTCATCACCCAGATGGGCTTCCCCAGCTACTTCCTGGTGGTTGCCGACTTCATCAACTGGGCCAAGGACAACGGCATCAGGGTGGGTCCCGGCCGTGGCTCCGGTGCCGGGTCGATGGTTGCCTACGCCATGCGCATCACCGACCTCGATCCGCTGCAGCATGGGCTGATTTTCGAACGGTTCCTCAACCCCGAGCGTGTGTCGATGCCCGACTTCGACGTCGACTTCGATGATCGGCGCCGTTCGGAAGTGATCCGCTATGTCACCGAGAAGTACGGCGATGAGCGGGTGGCCATGATCGTCACCTACGGCACCATCAAGGCCAAACAGGCCATGAAGGACTCTTCCCGGGTGATGGGCTACCCGTTCTCGATGGGGGAGCGGCTCACCAAAGCCATGCCACCCGACGTCATGGGCAAGGGGCTCGCCCTCACCGACGTGCACAACAAGGACGCCAAACGGTACTCGGAGGCCGAGGAACTCCGTGAGCTCCTGAAGTCCGACGCTGACGCAGCGAAAGTCTTCGAGACGGCGCTGGGTCTGGAGGGGCTGAAGCGGCAGTGGGGCGTGCACGCCGCCGGCGTCATCATGTCCTCGGACCCGCTGATCGACATCATCCCGCTGATGCGCCGTGATCAGGACGGCCAGATCATCACGCAGTTCGACTACCCGACGTGTGAGAACCTCGGCCTGATCAAGATGGACTTCCTCGGCTTGAGGAACCTGACGATCATCACCGACGCGGTGGAGAACATTAAACTCAATAAGGACATCGAGCTGGTGCTCGAAGACCTGGACCTCGAGGACAAGGGTTCCTACGACCTGCTGGCCCGCGGCGACACGCTCGGAGTGTTCCAGCTCGACGGCGGGCCGATGCGCGCCCTCCTGAAGCTGATGCGCCCCGACAACTTCGAAGACATTTCGGCCGTCATCGCGTTGTACCGGCCCGGACCCATGGGCGCCAACTCGCACACCAATTACGCGCTGCGCAAGACCGGCGTGCAGGAGGTGACCCCCATCCACGCCGAGCTGGAAGAACCACTCGCCGAGATTCTGGGGACCACCTACGGCCTGATCGTGTACCAGGAGCAGGTGATGGCCATCGCCCAGAAGGTCGCCGGCTACTCGCTGGGACGCGCGGATATCCTCCGTCGGGCGATGGGCAAGAAGAAGAAGTCCGAGCTGGACAAGCAGTACGAGGGCTTCGCCAACGGCATGAAAGACAACGGGTATTCGGAAGCGGCGATCAAGACCCTGTGGGACATCCTGCTACCGTTCTCCGACTATGCCTTCAACAAGGCCCATTCGGCCGCTTACGGCCTGGTGTCCTACTGGACGGCGTACCTCAAGGCGCACCACCCCGCCGAGTACATGGCGGCGCTGCTCACCAGCGTCGGCGATGACAAGGACAAGCTGGCGATCTACCTCAACGAGTGCCGTCGGATGGGTATCACCGTGCTGCCGCCGGACGTCAACGAGTCGAGCGTCAACTTCACCCCGGTCGGTACCGACATCCGGTTCGGGATGGGTGCGATCCGTAACGTGGGTGCCAACGTCGTGGGCGCCATGGTGGGAGCCCGCACCGAGAAGGGCGCCTTCACCTCGTTCAGCGACTTCCTTCAGAAGGTGCCGGCGGTGGTCTGCAACAAGAGGACCATCGAATCGCTGATCAAAGCCGGGTCCTTCGACTCGTTGAAGCACCCGCGCCGGGCACTCGCGATGATCCATGAGGAGGCAGTCGACTCGGTGATCGTCCTCAAACGCAACGAGGCGGCCAACCAGTTTGACCTGTTCAGTGCCTTCGACGAACCCGGATCGGTGGGCGGACTCTCGGTGGAGGTGCCCGACCTGCCGGAGTGGGAGAAGAAGGACAAGCTCTCCTTCGAACGGGACATGCTGGGCCTCTACGTTTCAGACCACCCGTTGCAGGGTCTCGATGGGATCCTGAGCCAGCACGCCGATTCGTCGATCACGTCAATTATCAGCGACGAGGGGCCGGCCGACGGCGCCATGGTCACCATCGCCGGCATGATCACGTCGCTGCAGCGACGGATCGCGAAGAACAGCGGCAACGCCTATGCCCGCGCCGAGATCGAGGATCTAGCCGGGTCGATGGAGGTCATGTTTTTCGGTCAGATCTACGGTCCGATCGCCGGTGTGCTCGCGGAGGATCTGATCGTCGTCGTCCGCGGACGGCTACAGCGGCGCGACGACGGCGCGGTAACCCTCAACGCCCAGGAGTTGAGCGTCCCGGATCTCAGCGAAGGACATTCGGGGCCGGTGGTCATTTCGATGGCCCACCACAAGGCCACCGAGACGGCGGTCGTCGCACTGCGGGACGTCCTGAGAACCCACCCCGGCACCAGCGAAGTCCAGATCCGGTTGAACAGCAACCGGAAGGTAGAGGTCATGCGGTTGGGGGTCGAACTGCGGGTCAACCCGACGTCGTCGCTCTTCGGCGACCTCAAGGTGCTGCTGGGCCCCGCCTGCCTGGACGTGTAACCGGAACTGGACGTCTGACCGGCCGGTCAGATCTCGTAGTCCAGCGCGGCGGGCTGCCCGTACGCCCCGCCGTGATAGAGGAGGGGGACCCCGGGCGGGCCCACCTCGCCGGACTGCACTTCAGCCACCACCACGGCGTTGTTCTCGAAGGACAGCCGCATGCTGATCCGCCCGATCAGGTGAGCTGCGACGTCGGCCAGGAGCGGTACCCCGTGCGGTCCGGGCTTCCAGTGGTCCCCGTCGAAACGGTCACGGCTCCTCGCGAACCGGTCTGCGAGTTCCCGGTTGGCGAGGCCGAGCATATGCACGCCAATGTAGTTGGTGTTCGCGATCGCGGGCCAGGAGGACGAGGTGCGGGCCATATTGAAGGTGAAGCGCGGCGGGGCCGCGGACAGGGATGATACCGACGTCGCGGTGAATCCGTAGGGTTTTCCTTGATAGACCGCGGTGATGATCGTCACCCCAGCCGGATGGCGGCGGAAGGCGTCTCGGAAGGCTTCCGTCGGGTCGGTGACAGGCTGGTCGGCTGGGTCTAGGGGATCCACGCCCCCCACCCTAGGCGAGGTCCAGTCGACGCATAACTTTGTTAATGTATAAGTCATGCACCCCTCCACTCCTGATGCCGAGCAGCCCGGCAGTTATCCGCCGCCCGTGTACGCGGTCACCACCGATGACACAGCGGTTCCGCCCACGTCCCTGCTGTGGTGGGCCAGCGCGATGGCGGGGTTAGGGCTCCTGATGGGAGCTGCCTGGTGGTTCGCTGCGCCCGGCGGCGGACTCTACGGCGACCCAGTCCCCGAAGAGGCTGGCCTGCTGCGCGATCTTACGCTGGGCGGTCTCCAGCTGGTGGTCGGCATTGTGGTGGGATGGCTCCTGGTTCAGCGGATGGACCTGCCTGGGGCCTGGCAGCGGATCGGCGCAGCCGTGGGCGGGTCATTGATCGGGTCGGTGCTCGCCGTCGTCGTCGGACAGTGGCTGGGCATGATGTTCGGGGCCGATCCCGAGTTTGTGCTGCACTCGCTGGGCGCGGCAGCTATCTGGCCCGCCGCAGCGGCGCTGGTGGTGTTCATTTCGGCGCTGATCGAGCTGGCCTGGGGCAAACGCCACCCCTAGCTCGCGCCTTAGGTCCCCGACGTCCCGGGAATAGTGCGTGGGGCCAGCCCGTTCCATCAGCCATGAAAGCAATCGTTTACTCCGACACTGGCCCCTCAACCGTTCTCTCCCTCGCCGACCGCGACGTCGCTGCTCCCGGTCCGGGAGAAGTGCGGGTTCGCATCGCCGCCTCGGGCGTGAATCCCACCGACTGGAAGGCGCGCTCCGCCGGGGATGTGGCCTTCGCGGAGCTGGTCCCGAACCAGGACGGTGCCGGGATAGTGGATGCGCTGGGTGAGGGCGTGACGGACGCAGAGGTCGGCGACCGGGTATGGGTGTACCTTGCGGCCCACGGGCGGCCGACCGGGACCGCCCAGGAGTTTGCCGTCCTTCCGGCTGACCGGGTCGTAAAACTACCGGAAGGCATTGATTTTGACGTCGCCGCCAGCCTCGGTGTTCCGGCGATGACGGCGCACCGGGCGCTGACCGTTCACGAGCACGGTCCATCCCGGCTCGCACCGGGCGCCCTTGCGGGCCGCGTGGTTCTTGTCCAGGGTGGAGCGGGTGCGGTGGGTCATGCAGCGATCCAGTTGGCTGTCTGGGCGGGTGCGACAGTCATCGCGACGGTCAGCAGTGACTCGAAGGCAGAGCTTGCCTCCGCCGCCGGCGCGCATCACGTTCTCCGGTACCCCGATGACTCACTGGCAGACCGCATCCTCGGGATTGCACCCGATGGCGTCGACCAGGTGGTGGAGGTGGCTCCGGCCCAGAACGCTAGGCTCGACATCGAGGTGCTCGCCAACCACGGGAGCATCGCCTACTACGCAAACAACAATGGGGACGATTTCACCACCCCGATTGTTGCGAGCTTTGCGAAGAACGTCCGCTGGCAGGGTCTGCTCCTGTACACGGTGGGATCCTTTGCCCTGCACGCCGCCGCCGAGGACATTACCGCTGCGCTGCGGGCTGGCGCGCTGCCGGTGGGGGAGTCGGCGGGGCTCCCGCTCACCTGGTTCCCGCTCGAGGAAACAGCGGCCGCGCACGACGCCGTCGAGGATGGCGTCACTGGCAAGGTCCTGATCCGCGTGGCCGAGCTAGGCTAACAAAAAAGCGCGCGTTTGCGCAGCTGACTGAGACTGTTCCGAGGAGTGGGAAATGGCGTTCGTGCATCGGGATCTCGTTCGCCGTCTCCTGCGACGCCTGGGACGTGGGCTGGTGCTGGGCGTCTCGGCGGGACTCTTTGTGGGGATCGTTGCTGCCGTGGTGACCTCGGGAGGAACAGACAACGTCCTCCGCAGCGATGTGGGGTGGGGCGCCGGATTGTGGGCGTTCGCCATCGCCTTTCTGTTCACCAGCTGTCTCCCCTCACCCGACGCGGTTGACGGACCGCCGCAGTACGGTCAACTGCACGGTCCGCGGCCGTAGGTCTGGTCATGTGGCGTCATCAGCTTTAGTAGCAGCGGCGTCAGACCATAGTCTCGAAAGCAGAATCAAGAGCCCCGACGCAAAACCCTGGTTTGTCGGGCGGCAACCCTCCCGCTGTAGCGGGGTGCCCCAGGTGATGATTCGGCCCGATGCGGAACCGCACGGGCAAGTATGGCGTCGCTGAACCGGTTGCGCCTGATGTGCAAGGGGTTGTTCCATGTCCGTCGTCGAATCCGTTGCGGTGCCCACACCCGCAATCCGCATCCGTGACAAGAAGCGTGTCCTCAGTTCCGCCTTTGTTGGCACCACCATCGAGTGGTACGACTTCTACCTGTATGGAACGGCCGCGGCGCTGATTTTCAACACCCAGTTCTTCCCGCAGTCCTCGGCACTCGCTGGCGTCCTGGCATCATTCGCCACCTTCGCCGTGGGCTTCTTCGCGCGACCGGTGGGCGGGATCCTGGCAGGCCATCTCGGTGACCGGATCGGGCGCAAAGCCCTGCTGGTGGCGTCCCTGCTCACCATGGGAGTTGCCTCAACGGGCATTGGTCTCCTACCCAACTACGACAGTATTGGCAGCTTCGCCGTCGTCGGGCTGGTGGCGCTCCGCCTCTTGCAAGGGCTATCGGCCGGCGCCGAATGGGGAGGCTCGGCCCTGCTCTCGGTCGAACACGCTCCACGACACCTCCGCGGGTTCTTCGGCAGCTTCACCCAGGTCGGTTCCGCCGCGGGCATGCTGCTGGCCACCAGCGCCTTCGCCCTCACCCAGCTGGCCATGACTGCCGAGCAGTTTCAATACTTCGGATGGCGGATCCCTTTCCTGGCCAGCGCTGTACTGGTGATCATTGGGTTGGTCATCCGGCTTGGTGTTGAGGACGCACCCCAGTTTCAGCAGCTCAAGGCGGAGAACAACACCGCGAAGGCACCCATTGCTGAGGTGCTGAGATATCACCGTCGTAGCCTGCTGGTGGCTATTGGTCTCCGGCTGGCTCAACCGGCACTATTTGTGGTGCTCACCGTGTACCTCCTCGGATACATCAGTTCCCGCCGGGATGATACGACGTCGGGACTGACCGCGGTCCTGGTCGGCTCCGCGGTAGGACTGATCTCGGGTCCGTTCTGGGGGTGGCTCTCCGACCGTTACGGAAGGCGGCCCATCGCCATAGCGGGCACGATTGGTATCGGCATTTTTGTGTGGCCGCTGTTCTGGTTCCTCGATCATGGACCGCTCGTCCTGCTGCCGCTGGTGATGATTCTGGGAATGAACGTCCTGCACGATTCTATTTATGGCCCGCAGGCGGCGTGGTTTGCGGAGCAGTTCCCGTTGCATCTGCGCTACAGCGGAGTGTCGTTCGGCTATCAGGTGGGCACAGTCCTCTCAGGAGGTCTCACACCGTTCATCGCGGCGGCTCTCCTCAATGGTGGTGGCGGTCAGCCCTGGCTGATCTGCGGGTATCTGACCCTGCTGGCGGCGCTGTCCGCTATTGCCGCCTTTGCCGCGAAGGACCCGGCCCGTGCTTACGCCAAAGACAAGTCAACCCCCGATACTTTCTAGGAGAACAGTGACGAAGTCCATCCTGCTCAACGCCTTTGAAATGCTAGTCCCAGTTCACCAGTCGCCTGGTCTGTGGAGACATCCTGAGGATCAAAGCCGCCGGTACAACGAGCTCACCTATTGGACCTCCCTGGCTACGACGCTGGAAGAGGGAGGCTTCCACGGCATCTTCTTCGCCGATATTCTGGGACAGTATGACATCTACGCCGGGAACGCTGATGAAGCTGTTCGTGGCGGAGTGCAATACCCGATGCTGGACCCACTGCTGATCGTGAGCGCTTTGGCGGCGGCCACCAGCCACATCGGCTTCGGAGTCACCGCATCCCTCACCTACGAACAGCCCTACCTGTTGGCGCGAAAATTCAGCACCCTCGACCATCTCACCAACGGGCGGGTGGCATGGAACATCGTCACGTCCTATCAGGACTCCGCCGCCCAGAATCTTGGATTCACCGAACAAATTCCGCACGACCAACGGTATGACCGCGCTGAGGAGTACATGGACGTGGTCTACAAGCTGTGGGAAGGCTCGGCTGATGATGATGCGGTCAGGGCAGACAAGGCAGCCAACGTCTTTGTTGACCCCGCGAAGGTGCGAGGCATCGGCCACGTGGGTGAACATTTCACCGTTCCTGGGCCTGCCCTCACCGAGCCATCACCTCAGCGCACGCCCTTGTTGTTTCAAGCCGGAGCTTCGCCCCGGGGACAGGCCTTTGCTGCGAACCACGCCGAGGCGATCTTCTTCAGCGGCTACTCCACCGAGCTGACACGCAAATGGGTGGACGGCATTCGTGCAGCGCTTGCTGCCCAGGGGCGCGCGCGGGACTCTGTGAAGATCTTCGCGATGGCAACGGTCATTGTGGCGGAAACGGAAGAATCCGCTACGGCGCGGTTGGACGACTACACCCGCTACATTGATCCGCAGGCCGCGCTAGCTCTTTTTGCTGGCTGGACCGGTGTGGATCTCAGCACAGCCGACCTGGACAGCACCCTGGAGTACGTGCAAACCGAGGGAAACCAATCCGCATTGGCCGCCTTTACCAAGCTGGATCCGTCGCGGGTGTGGACGGTCCGCGAGCTGGCGCACTTTGTGGCCATCGGGGGACGGGGCCCGGTCATTACGGGCTCCCCATCGACTGTCGTCGACGAGCTGGAACGGTGGATGGATGAGGGCGACGTTGACGGGTTCAACTTGTCGAACGCAGTGCGTCCAGCAGATCTGGAAGAATTCGTGCGCCTTGTCTCACCCGAATTGCGCCGACGGGGACTGTTGCCGGAGGCCCCGCAACCCGGGACCACTCTCCGAGAAATCATTCTCGGAGAGGGGCCCCGCCTGGCCGATGACCATTACGGCGCCCGCTTCCGCCAAGGATGAGCTGGGCATAATTGGTGTTGTCATCGATTCGACGAGTCGCCGGGCTGAGGCCTGTCCTCGGTCGACGTCGACAGGGCCTCTTCTAGACGTGCCAGCGCGTCCTCATCCGCTGCGAGATGCATCATTCCCTTATCGGTTTGCAGGACGGCAACAGCCCACCCGCGACGCCAGACCCGTGGTTTCCTGATCGGCTCAACCCGGTCCAGGATGTCCAGAATGACGTAGGTCCGTTTGAGGCCGGCTGGCGCAGGCTGCAGATCACCCATTTGAGTCTGGAAATCCATTCCCTGTCCCGTTTGCTGTGCGACGCCGTCATCCCACAGGTCCCGCAACGAGCCGGGCAGGGCATTGGCGAAGCGGATGGAGCAGTCGAAAATCCCGCGATCCGACTCGGTCTGAAGTCGTCGTCGGCGTTCGGCCCCAGCGGGTCGACCGAGGAGATACAACAGACCAAAGTAGATGAAGAGGGTAAACCCGGTTCTGGCCCAGAAGCTGATGCCGAGGCCCTCGAGCACACCCCAGATCAGGTAGGCCGGAAAGAAGATGCCAATCAGGACCAGATATTGAATCTTCTCCCATTTGCCCACCTTGGCGCGTCCGATATCGTCCATGCCTCAGCGTAGCTACTGCGGACTCCCGAAGTAAGGGTGATTCAACCATCGGTTCGGGTGCCAGAGAAGCCTGTCGATCCATGATGTGGCTGCAGCGGTTGGGCTACCTTCCCCGGCATTTCCTCGGGCGGGGAAGGTGCGTATCGCCTCGTCAGCGCCGATCCTGAGCAGGTTTGGGGGTTTCGTCTAATACTCGATCGAAGCATGCAAGGAGGACTACAACTAGGCAGCCTTCCGATGGGGCTGATCCTTCCTTGTAGCGGTGACCAGTAGGAGGATCAATGAGAGGAGGCTCATGGCGGAGAGAATATTGCTCCAGGGGGCATGGTCTCCGCCTGAGGTGGCGAACGCGTCAGCGATGCTCATTCCAGGATTAAAAGAGGCAAAGAAGTAGGCAGGCATCCCGAGCATGACGATGATCAGGAAGAACCGGCTAATCATCCACGGCAAGTCAGGGTATTTGACGATAGCGAAGGCGCCGACGATAAGCGCGAGGATCGGACCGGTCAGTGCCCACATATAAACCGGGGCTTCCACTAGCTGTTCGTTCGCAGACGACATAGCAGTATTGATCTCTTAGAGGCTCATACCCGGAACGGCCGCCATGGGGTTCCAGACGAGAATCTGTAGTGCGCCGATCAACGCGTACGCTGCGGTGCTCAGAACGCCGACCGCCACGATCGGAACAATATGCCGTTGTCGCTTATCCAAGACGGTCCCCATGCGACCATACTAAGCGAGGTGGCAGAGCGGTGGGGGATCGCCGAATGAGCAGCTGTAGCCTTTGGCTATTGCTCGTGGTTACCAGGGCGGACGTAGAACCAGAATCTCTGAATGGGGAACAAACGGGTGCAGCCCTTTGCTATGGCAATGCCTGACTCAAGGGGCCGATGGATGAGACCCGCGTTTTCGTTGCGGACCACTTCGCCGTCGGCTCAGGTGGGGTCACCTCTGATGCCCTGGCCCGTGTAACTGAGGACGAGTAACAGGCCGAGGTGGAGAGCCCATGGAATCGGTTTACGGCCCGGGTGGGGCTAGCAGAGAAAGATTTTCCCGACCACATCCCAGCCAAAGCTCGCTGCCTTTCGTGGGCGGCGAGAGATGCATCTTCGCGTGACTTCTGTCAGCCGAATCCAACGAACGCCCTCACTGATCCGCCACGGAAATCCTCCGTCTGCCAGTAGCCAAAGCGTTCCGAAGCCGGTCGATAGTACGACGAATCCTGTTGATCGGAAATGACATGTTGATAGCGATTTTCTGTGCAGGAACCAGCTAACGGGCGTGTCGCGCCACACTGAGTGGCCTGGTTGCGCGTGTGTTTCTCCGTTTGCACGCCGCTTCTCGCGTGCAGCAGTATTCCGGTGGGTGGGCGAGTATCGCGGCGTGTTCGGCGACCGGGACGGCAATCTTGCTGTATATCTCGACTTCGATGCTGACACAGTCATTTGGAGGCAACCACATTGGGCTGGCGAAGACGACGAGGACCCCGGGGCCTATGATCCAACGCTGCTCTTGCCCCAGATAATGGTGTTCGACCGCACCGAGTACGAGGCCGCGATGGCGGATACGGAGCGGTTCACCACCCGGGCGGGGTGGCACCGGGATCCACCAGAAGCCGCCGAGGGTGACGGTGCTCGGAGGGGCACCTTCGGTCCAGTCGTGTGGCTGGATCGATTACGTCACCGATTCAAACCTTCATGGGACACATAGACACCAGCGTGCTGCGGCGTTGCCCGACTCTAGTGAGCTGAAAAGCATGGGCTTACGAGTAGTATCCGAAAGTGATGATCTCCTACGAGTACCGGATCCACTTCCGCGGCCAGATAGTCGCCCTCGTGTGGCAGACGGACGACGGAACCGGCGATCGTGAGACCGATACCGATTGCGTACTTGTTAGTAACGGGAAAATTGTGTCTGGTGCTGTTGGGGAGGGGGTCGCAATGGTGGCGCATCGCTGCGGCCTGATCCTGGAACAGGGTGACGATGAGCCACTCAACCTTGATGGACTAGAGCAACTGCTGGACCTTCCGGCAACAGATGCAATCTGCGCGCAGATACTCAACGGCTGGAACCTATTCAACGACATAGCTCGCAGTTTGGGCGTATCCCTGAATGACGACGGAACAGAAGCCTCCAATTGCTATGACAAGCTCTTTTTCGGCAACAACCTAGCAAGCACCACGCCCGATGGCGAGCACTACAGACCATCTTTCACCCGGCAAGAACGCTCCTGCATCACCACAATCCTCAATCGCGGCCGCGCCATGCTCGCCGCAAATATTTGAACCCTAGACGTGCTCAAGGCACTCGTTCGGTGGAGAGTCCGGCAGAGGGTCGCGCTCAGGGCATCGGCTTGCAGGCACCACAACCACTCGTGGGCGGGATCTACTATGCACGGTAGGATTGGATCCTTACGGTACGGTTCCGGTTTACTGCAAGAAGAAAGGGTTCGGGCATGCATCGTCTTGGCCAGCTTGAATCCACCATCATGGACCGGATGTGGTCCTTTCAGGGGGCGGCCGCCGTGCGCGACATC
>NZ_JBTNDE010000025.1:0-48975 GCF_054511155.1 Arthrobacter glycogeni
GGCCCCCGCAGCGACAGCATCAGCGGTGTCCGAGAGTTTCACCGACCGCGACGACCGCCCGGACGGGAACGCCGTAGCAACCGCCGCAACATTGATCCGGCCCGGCGCGTCACCCTCGTGTGCCCTGCCCAGCGCCTCAACAGCATAGGGCACCATGTCGCCGTACACACACACCGCGGCCACCCGGGGGGTGGAAAGATCATCGGCGTCGGGAACCAGCGCCTTCGCGACCAGCGACCTGACCTTGCCCGGAGTATCGGACCCCTCAAGGGTGGTCAGGTCCATCAAAGTGATGATCTTATCCAAAGCCCAGGCCTTCGACGTGGTCTTGATCGACCGGGTCCCCAACGACGCCGCACGAGCCTCAAGGCCCACCGCGTCAACCCCAGCGATGCCCTCAAGATAACGCTTCAGCGCCTTCTCGGTCAGATCCCCGCCAATCACTTCCAACGCCCGGGACGCAGGAGCAATAGCTGTGCTCCCGGTGGTAGTAGTTTCCATCGTTGAGTGTTCTCCGTACGTCGATTCGGTGCCTTGCGGGACGGTTCCCACAGCGCAGATCGCGGGCCGCGGCTGGTCTGCTGGCGGCTGGTTTCCGGGGCTGTGGGACAGGGGGTCGTTCCCGTAGGGTCGGGTCCCACTTTACCACCGTGACCCTCCCGCAGCGATGCGCCGGCTCATTCGGTGAAGATGGCATCCACCACGTTCTGGGCCCAGGTCAGAATGTCGGCGTCGGCGAGATCCCGCCCGCCCACCGGCGACGATTTCGGCTTGGGAATCAGAGCGGCGTTCAGGGCAGGCTTCAGCGACGACCCCGGATACATGCGCTTGAGCCGCATCTCCTTCGACTCCGGCAGCGTGGCCGGCGCGAACTTAATGAAGTTCCCCTGCAGGGCCACGTCGGTCAGGCCCGCCGCGCGCGCCGCTACCCTGAACCGGGCGACGGCGATCAGGTTGACCACCGGAGCTGGCGGCTCCCCGTAGCGGTCGTTGAGCTCCTCGACTACCCCGTCAATCGCCTCAACGGTCAGGGCCGAGGCCAGCTTGCGGTAGGCCTCCAGACGCAACCGCTCCCCCGGCACATAGTCGTGGGGAAGGTGCGCGTTGACCGGCAGCTCAATTTTCATCTCGGCTGCCTTCTCCTCGGCCTCACCGCGGAAGTCAGCAACCGCCTCACCGACCAGCCTGATGTACAGATCGAAGCCGACCCCCTGGATGTGGCCCGACTGCTCACCGCCAAGCATGTTCCCGGCGCCGCGGATCTCGAGGTCCTTCATCGCCAACTGCATACCGGCGCCGAGTTCGTTGTGGGAAGCCACCGCTTTGAGCCGCTCCAGGGCGACCTCACCGAGCGGCTTCTCCGACGGGTAAAGGAAGTAGGCGTAGGCCCGCTCCCGACCGCGGCCCACCCGTCCACGGAGCTGGTGCAGCTGGGACAGGCCATAGTTGTCGGCCCGGTCGACAATCAGCGTGTTGGCATTGGAGATATCCAGGCCGGTCTCGATGATGGTGGTGCACACGAGCACGTCGAAGCGTTTCTCCCAGAAATCGACAATGATCTGCTCCAGCCGGGACTCGCTCATCTGCCCGTGAGCGACGGCGATCCGGGCTTCCGGCACCAGCTCCTTCAGATGCGCCGCGGTCCGGTCGATCGAGGACACCCGGTTGTGGACGAAGAACACCTGCCCCTCGCGCATCAGTTCACGCCGGATGGCCGCCGAGGTCTGCTTGTCGGTGTACGGGCCCACATAGGTGAGCACCGGGTGGCGTTCCTCCGGCGGCGTGGCAAGGGTCGAGGTTTCCCGGATGCCGGTCAGCGACATTTCCAGGGTCCGCGGAATGGGCGTCGCGCTCATGGCAAGGACGTCCACATTGGTGCGCATCTTTTTCAGCGCCTCCTTATGTTCCACCCCGAAGCGTTGTTCCTCGTCAACGATCACCAGCCCCAGATCCTTGAACTGCACCTGGTTGGAAAGCAGCCGGTGGGTGCCGATGACGACGTCGACGGCACCCGAGCTGATCCCTGCGGTGGTTTCCCGGGATTCCTTGGCGCTCTGGAACCGGGACAGGGGTTTGACCCGCACAGGGAAGCCGGAGAACCGTTCGGAAAAGGTTTCGTTATGCTGTTGCACCAGCAGGGTGGTGGGCACCAGGACGGCCACCTGCTTGCCGTCCTGGACAGCCTTGAACGCTGCGCGCACGGCGATTTCGGTTTTGCCGTAGCCGACGTCGCCGGAGACCAGCCGATCCATGGGCACTTCGCGCTCCATATCGGCTTTGACCTCGTTGATGGTGGTCAACTGGTCGGGGGTCTCGATATAGGGGAACGCTTCCTCGAGTTCGCGCTGCCATGGGGTGTCGGCCGAGAAGGCGAAGCCGCGCGACGCCATCCGCGCCGAGTACAGCCGGATCAGCTCCCCGGCGATCTCCTTCACCGCCTTGCGTGCCTTGGACTTGGTGCTGGCCCAGTCGGAGCCGCCCATCTTGCTCAGCGCCGGCGCGTCGCCGCCCACGTAGCGGGTCACCTGATCCAGCTGGTCGGTCGGCACAAACAGGCGGTCCCCCGGTGCGCCGCGCTTGGATGAAGCATATTCCAGCAGGAGGTACTCGCGGATAGTCTTCGTGGGTCCGGCGCCGGTAGCGCGCTGCAGCAGTTCGACGAACCGCGCGACGCCGTGCTGTTCGTGCACCACGTAGTCGCCTTCACGCAGTTGCAGCGGATCGACAGCGTTCCGCCGTTTGGACGGCATTTTGCGCATGTCCCGGGTGCCCGAGGCGGTGGTCTTGCCCAGCAGGTCAGCTTCGGTCAGCAACCCCAGCCGGAGGGAGTCCAGCACGAATCCCCGGCCCGCCGAGGCGGTGGTGATCTCGATGATTCCCGGTTGCGGTGGTGAGTCGAGGGAGTCCACCCGCGCGGCCGGAATGTCGTGATCGTGGAACAGTTCGGCAAGCCGTGCTGCTGGTCCGGGGCCTTCGGTGGCAACGACCACCCGCCACTGGTCCCTAACCCGCTTCCCCAGGAACTCCATCATTTCCGCCACATCGCCCTGGTAGCCGCGCGGCTCGCGGGCGTGAACGGTGAACGTATCAATCTCGGGCAGCAGGTCCTGCAGCGAATCGTCGGAGGCAAAGGAGGTGATGGACCACCAGGCAACGTCATTGGCCAGGGCCGACGACCGGGTGTCGGTCAGCGACCTGAAGCTTGCCATCTGCAGGTCAGCTCCCAGCGTCCCGCCCAAGTCCAGGGGTGCGGCGCCGCCGTCGGACGCTGTCGCCCAGGCCGCCTCGAGGAACTCCTCGTTGGTGGCGGCGAGGTCGTGGGCGCGGGTACGCACCTTCTCGGGTTCGATGACGACGGCGATCGATCCGGCGGGCAGCTCCCCCACCAGCGGCACCATGGAATCCACCAGGACCGGGGCAAGCGATTCCATCCCCTCGACAGCAATGCCGCCCGCGATCTTCTCCAACATGGCTGCGGCTGCCGGCAGTTCGGGTTTCAGGAGGGCGGCCCGCGACATCACCGATGGGGTGATGAGGATTTCGCGGCACGGCGGCGCGAACAGCTCTGCCGGGCTGCCGTCCTCCTCACGCGCCAGTGAGCGCTGGTCGGCAACCGCGAACCAGCGCATCGCCTCGACCTCGTCGCCGAAAAACTCCACCCGGATGGGGTGGTCCTCGGTGGGTGGGAACACGTCGAGGATTCCGCCGCGCACGGCAAACTCGCCGCGATGGGTGACCATGTCCACCCGGGCGTAGGCGGCGTCGGACAAGGCACGCACCACGTCGGAAAACGCAGCGTCCTGGCCCACCGTCAGCGTAACCGGCAGCAGCTCGCCGAGACCGGCGACGAGAGGTTGCACCACCGCGCGGATCGGCGCCACAATGATCCGCGCCGGCTGGCCCCCGGGGTGCGCCAGCCGGCGCAGCACCGAGAGCCGTCGGCCAACGGTGTCCGACCGGGGAGACAACCGCTCGTGCGGCAGCGTTTCCCAGCTGGGGAACTCCTCAATGTCCGACGCCGGCAGGTAGCTGCGGAGGGCAGCCGCCAGCTCCTCCGCCTCGCGGCCGGTCGCGGTAACGGCCAGCACCACGGGAACCCTGCCGCCCTCACCGCTGCCCGCCAGTGCCCTGCCGCCCTCACCGCTGCCGGCCCGTTCGCTGTCACCGGCGGCGGGCAACCCATCCACCATCTCCGCCAGCAGCGCTGCGCGCAGGCCGGCGGGGGCGCCGATCTGCAGGTCGGAATTGCGCTCCGGGACACTCGTCGACGCGTTGGTGCGCACCCTGGCGAAGGAGGAATCTTCGCTGAGGGCGGCACGCAGTCCGTTCAGGCTCAATGGTTCTCCTACAGAATCCGTCGGTGCCAGCGAAACGTCAGACCCGAGTTCAACAAATGTCGACCGCTGGAAATTTTCAACACAAAAGCCCGAAATTCTGTCGAATTCCGGGTACCCTACCAGCCTACCCTGCACCGTCCCCGCGTCCACCTTCACCGTCCTGCCCTAAGATAAGTGGGACGGAAACCCCTTTCCACCACCCCTTTCCAGCATGGAGGAACCTTGGCCCTGAACGCCTCAACCACCCTTCCCTACGACGCCGCCAGTGTGACCGGCGTCTTCACCGACGAGGCCTTCCTCAAGCACGTCAGTGAGCGGGTGGGCGGCACCCTGAAGTCAGTGACCGTCGACGGCGACACCTCGGGGCCGTTCACCCTGACCGCGGTCAGGACGCTACCCACCAGCCGCCTCCCGGACATGGTGCGCAAGTTCGTCGGCGACAGCCTCACCGTCACGCAGACCGAGCAGTGGGCAGCACCCCTGCCCGATGGATCCCGCGTTGCCAAGGTCGCCATGACCGTCGCCGGCGTGCCGGTCACCGTCGACGCCGAACAACGCCTCGTCGCCGCCGGAACAGACACCCAGGTGGAACTGACCGGCACAGTGAGCTCCTCCATCCCGTTCATGGGATCGAAGATCGCCTCCGCCGCTGAGCCCATGATCGGCAAGGCCCTGAACCTTCAGGCCACCGAAGCACTCAAGTGGCTTGAAAGCCACCAGGCTTAGGGGAGTCACCAGTGTCGCTTCCTACCCCCCTGGCCCTGATCCTGATCCTGGCCGGCGTCTGGACCCTGATCGTGTGGCCGCCCTTTTTGCGGCGCGTCTTCAAGGATCCGCGCGCGAAGGACGAGTCGGGTGCGCCCACCCGTTTCCTCAAAGTGCACTTCATGTTGATCACCACCTCAATGATCCTGGGTATCGCCACCCTGGTCATCGGCGTCCGCGCCCTGATCGGCTAAAGCAGTGGAAGGTCTAACGTGAGCAACCCCGAGGACGGCCACCCCCAGAAAAGTGTTCTGGGGCGCTCGAGTTACCCCGAGTATCTGAGAATCAACGAGATTCTCCGCAAGGAGACCGTCGGCGGCATCCTGCTGCTGATCGCAGCCGTTGCGGCGCTGATTTGGGCCAACTCCCCGGCATCGGCCAGCTACTTCGCCATCCGGGACTTCGAATTCGGGTACGAGCCCTGGCACCTTCGGTTGAGCGTCGGGACCTGGGCCGCTGACGGGCTGCTGGCGATCTTCTTCTTCCTGGTGGGCCTGGAACTCAAGCGCGAGTTCGTGGCCGGCGACCTGAGGAAGTTCAGCAGGGCCGTCGTTCCGGTGACAGCCGCCGCCGGGGGCGTCATGGTTCCCGCCCTGTTCTACGTGATGGTCAACCTGTCCTCACCCGAGTCGCTGCGCGGCTGGGCCATCCCCACGGCAACCGACATCGCCTTCGCCCTCGCGGTGCTCGCCGTAATCAGCTCGCACCTTCCCAGCGCGCTGCGGATCTTCCTGCTCACCCTGGCGGTGGTCGATGATCTCATCGCCATTGGCATCATCGCGTTCTTCTACTCTGAGGACGTCGAGTTCGCCTACCTGCTGTGGATGCTGCTGCCCCTGGCACTGTTCGGGTTCCTCGCCCAGAGGAACCCCAAGTTTTTCGGCCGCCACGTGCCGGCTGCATGGCTGATCCTGCTGCCCATCGGCGTCGCCGTCTGGATCCTGATGCACGCCTCAGGCGTGCACGCGACGGTTGCTGGGGTGCTGCTCGGCTTCCTGGTTCCGGTACTGCGGAAGGGCAGGGATGGCAGCGTACAACTGCCTCGACCCAATAAACCCGGTCTGGCGGAAATCTTCGAACACCGGTTCCGTCCCCTGTCCACCGGCTTTGCCGTGCCAGTATTCGCCTTTTTCTCCGCAGGGGTGGCAATCGGCGGCGTCGACGGCCTGGTGTCGGCTTTGGGCGACACGGTGACTCTCGGCATTCTCGCCGGACTGATCCTGGGCAAGCCCATCGGGATCCTGCTGACCACCTTCGTCCTGACCAAAACCACCCGCGCCAGTCTCGACCCGGATCTGCGGTGGATCGACCTGCTGGGGGTCGGACTGCTCGCCGGCGTCGGCTTCACCGTCTCCCTGCTGGTCAACGACCTCAGCTTTGCGCAGGGCTCACCGCAGAACGACCACGCGAAGGTGGCCATCCTCGGCGCGTCGCTGGTGTCCGCGCTGGTCGCATCGGTCATCCTGCGCAGCCGCAACAAGCACTACCGCGCCGTGCTGGAGGCCGAGAAGGTCGACGCCGACGACGATGGCGTCCCCGACCTGTTCGAGGACCGAAGCCACTGACCGGTACTGCCGGGCGGCCCGCGCCTACTTGTTGGCGGCGAGCAGCGCTTCCTCAAGTGCAACCCAGGCGAGCATGGCGCATTTGACCCGTGCCGGGTACCGGGAAACCCCGGCAAGCGCTGCCGCGTCACCGAGTACTTCTTCGTCGGCGACGATCGTCCCCCGTGATCGCATCACGGTCCGGAACTCGTCCACCAGGTCCATGACGTCGTCGCGCGCCAGACCGATCATCAGGTCGGTCAGCACCGACGCCGACGACATGGAGATGGCGCAGCCAGCACCATCCCAGCTGACACTGGTGAGCGCGCCGTCGGAGAGGACTGCCCGCAACGTGATCTCGTCGCCGCAGACCGGGTTCAGTTGGTGAGATTCGCCGAGGGTGCCGGCACCGTCGAAGTCCTGCAGCCCCGATCCGTGGCGTTCCTTGGCATGGTCGAGGATGATCTGTTGGTACAGCTGCTGCAGGTCGTCGGACACTATTTGACTCCAAAGAATGGGCGGACACCGGCGACGGCGGCCAGGAAGGCAGCCACTTCGTCGCTGGTGTTGTAAAGGTAGGTGCTGGCACGGGTGGTCGCCGTCAGACCGAGCCGGCGGTGCAACGGCTGGGCGCAGTGATGGCCCACCCGGACGGCGATGCCCTGGTGGTCGAGGTACTGCCCGACGTCGTGGGCGTGGACGCCGTCGACGTCGAACGCTGCCAGGCCGATCCTCGGCACCCCGGCCGCCGGACCAAGCACCCGGACCCCCGGTAGCTGGCTGAGGCCTTCCACCAACTGCTGGCCCAGGTTTTCTTCCCACTCCTGGACGCGCTGCATCCCGGTCTCGGTGAGGTAATTCGCAGCTGCTGCCAAGGCGATGGCCTGGGAGATGCGCTGGGTGCCGGCTTCGAACCGTGCTGGCGCGGTGAGGTACTCGGCGCGTTCCATGGTGACCGTGGTGATCATCGAGCCGCCGGTCAGGAAGGGGGGCATGGCATTGAGCAACTCGGCTCGACCGTAGAGCGCCCCTATTCCGGTGGGGCCCAGCATCTTGTGGCCGGAAAAGGCCATAAAGTCGACCCCGAGTGCATGGACGTCGACAGGGAGATGCGGCACCGACTGGCACGCATCAAGGACCGTCAGCGCGCCGTGCTCCCGTGCCATTGCCACCAACTCGGCGACCGGGTTAATGGTGCCGAGCACGTTGGAGGCGTGGGTGAACGCGACGATCGCCGTGGCGGGGCCGATGATGGTGGCCGCCTCGTCAAGCTGGAGCGCGCCGTCGTCGTCGACGGGGATCCAGCGGAGCGTCGCCCCGGTACGTGCTGCCAGTTCCTGCCAGGGAATGAGGTTGGCGTGATGCTCCATCTCCGTGACAACGATTTCGTCGCCTGGACCCACGATGAACCGGTGGGCTGCCGGCCCACCCCGCCCGACGGAGGCGTTGGAGTAGGCATAGGCCACGAGGTTTAACGCCTCCGTGGCGTTGGAGGTCCACACAATTTCCTGGACCGACGCCCCGACGAACGCGGCGACCGTTTCCCGTGCGGCCTCGTAGGCGTCGGTGGCGTAGACCGCCAGCGTGTGGGCCCCCCGGTGCACGGCGGCGTTGCGTTGTTCGTAAAACTCCTGTTCCGCCTCCAACACTGTGAGGGGGTTCTGCGAGGTGGCGCCGCTATCGAGATAGACCAGCGGCTGCGAGTTGACCTGGGTGTGCAGGATCGGAAAATCGTTGCGGATCCGCTGCACCTCGGTGTCAGTCAACGGGTGCTGCGGGGCGGAGGGTATGGACAAGCGGGCTCTCCTCGGTTATTGCGGGGCAGCTACATTCTACGCGTCACGGCTACCCCGTGCCCCACACAAAGCCAGCCCGTCACCGGGGAAGGTGACCGGGCTGGCTACAGTGCACTGTTCTAATGTGCCCAGGTGTACGGCACAGGTGACACGCCGTCATCACGAACAACGGTGGGCGCAGTCTTGATCGTGTTGTCGTTCGAACTCCGGTAGCTATTGGGTGTCAGCATCAGCATTCTTTTGCCCTTACCGATTGGCCCGGATTCGCTTCCGCTGATCCATCCGTCAGTGACGGCGCCGATGATGGTGAGCTTGCCGTCCGATGTGTTGGACATAAAGTTCACGTGCCGTCGGGTGTACGAGCTGTGCATCACGGGCTGATGATGCACTATGTTGAAGCTTTCCTCGTGGTTGATCCCGGTGACGTTGCGGATCGACTGAAGGTTCCAGGTCTGGGCATCATTGGACTGCCAAAAGGTCGGCATCCCAACCTTGGAGTCATGGGTGAATACGTCGTAGAGCCTTGCCCGGTCGTGATTGTTGTAGCCAATCGGGGAGGCTCCGACGATCGCGCCCTTCACCCGCGAACCGAAGGTGTTACCCGTCCACCGGTAGCCGTCGATTTCCACGTTCCTCGTCACCGAATCGCTACCGCGCCACCAGTTGAGTCCGAATGTCTCTCCGGGGGGAGTTCCGGCGTCTCCGGGCACGCCCGTGATGAGAATGTCTTTGACGGTGGTACCCGGTGAAGACTGACCCACCATGATCCCGTTATACAGGTGGCCCTGTTCGGTGCCCTGTAGCCAAAAGTTGGAAAGGACCTGGTCCTGCCCGTCGTTCATCCGCAGGAGGTACAGCTGGTTGGTTTGTCCGCTGCCTTGCGTTGGCACGGTGGCCGCGAAGCTCGATGTGTTTGTCTTCATCCGAATGATGGTGTCCCGGCCTTCACCGACAATGCCTTTCACTGTGGAAGGCACACGGATGGCAGCGGCGGGGTCACGGAAATTTGATACTTCGAAGACTCCGGCCGGCAGCTTGAGAACCTTCCCGGCGAGCTCCGGCTTCGCCAGGACTGTATTGATATTCTCTCCGGGGCTGGCAACACTCCCCCAGTTCACCCAGTTGCTGGCCGGAGCCGGCACAGGGGCCGGCACAGGGGTCGGCGGAACCGGAGCGGGCGGGGCCGGCACAGGAGCAGGAGGGGTGGTTCCCTGAGGGGCTGCTACCCAGAATTTCGGTCCTTCGTCGCTCCAACCATCCTGGGCGAGTTCTGCCCGCTCCACCGATGTCGTCGCAAAACGGTGGGTGTCACCTTTGAGGTAACGGTGTACCGGTACGGCGCAGTCCAAAGGAGTCGTCGATGCGTAGAACTCGAGGTGTTGAGTTTGGTAGCCGTGGCTATTCTGGGCATTTTCGAACTCTCCCACGCCGGGGGTGTCCGGCATCCAGACGAAATTCCCATCCCGGTACATCCGGTAGACGGGGTGAAGACCATCACCGGCTGCCGAGGCCGCCCGAAAAGCTAGGCCCTTATCCTCGGTAAATCCGAAGCTTTGCCTGGCCGCTGCAATTTCGGCAGTCGAAGTGCTTAGGAGGGTTGCGCCGCTTCCTGGATTCACACTTCTGTAGGTGTTCTTCGTCATTGCCTCGCAGGGTGCCTGACCCGCGGGCGCCGCGTGTCCCGCTGTACTGGCGAGCGGCAGAAGCGACAGGACGAGCAGGAAGCCGATTGAACGGGTGGTTATTTTCCTCATAGAGGGTCCTATGTTAGATGCGGTGAATGGCAGGAATCAGCCACGTGCTGTCCTGCACTCCTTGCAACTAAGCCCAGCCCTTAGCGTTGTTGACTTTTCTCCGGTGGGAGATCGGGCGAGAAGCTAAGCTGGCGCACCCACTCCGAGATGTGGGATCCGCCCTTCTACCCTGGTTTGCTGGCGGGCGAAACTGCCAGCAAACCACGGAAGACTGTATCACGGAAGGATAACGTCCTGTCTCGACGGGATCCATCAGGTAACTGTCACAGCGCGGAACTCGACTGGGGGGTATTCGAAGTAGTTACGGCAGAGCGAGAAGTAGCCCCCACGGTATACGTCAGATGAAACGCTGACTGTACCTCCTTCCCCATCAGTTCTGGAACACCTGATAGATTCTGCCGATACGTCGATCTGGAAGCTCATCCATACTCCAGTGACGGGCTGCGCAGTGGACGTGCGCCCCAGCTCATAGCCGTCAATTTCGTCAGCTACGCGGCCAAAGAGCACGAGCTCACCGTCACTCCGAAGAATCATGTGATATCCACCTGAAGAGGAAGGTTCCCGCACCCGGTATGGCGAGTCATCCCGTTGTCCGAACGCCAGCCCAGCATGATCCCCGTCACGGGGCAACGAGTCGGGCCACCGCATCTCGAAGTTGATGCTGTAGCTCGACGCTGGGACTGGACAGAGGGAGCCCATGCAGTAGCTTGCTTTGTCCCCGTGCGACAGCAGTATTGACGATCCCGAACTGATAATTTCCGGTTGATGCGTCCAGGCAAGTGCCCACGGCAGGTCGCCGGCGCCCCGCAGGCCGGTCGCGAATACATCCGCAGAAGTGCGCGCGGTCGCCGTTGTGACGTACGGGATATTCGAACACATCATCCCCCGCACACCCAGGTTC
Organism: Arthrobacter glycogeni; assembly: GCF_054511155.1. Taxonomy (NCBI): domain Bacteria; kingdom Bacillati; phylum Actinomycetota; class Actinomycetes; order Micrococcales; family Micrococcaceae; genus Arthrobacter; species Arthrobacter glycogeni. The sequence goes on from NZ_JBTNDE010000025.1 coordinate 11,098, forward strand.
ATCAGTCGGTCCCGCAGCGAACGCGTATGTACCTCCCAGACAACGACGGGCGTGCCAGTCTGCACCAACTTAGTGATGAGTTCGTTGGGGGCTGAGTGATGGATCCCGAGGAGATCGTGCCGTTGAGCGAGACCTTGAAGGCTTTCTGCTGCGACCACGTCGAAATCCTCGTTGGTCAGATACCCCCACGTCTTGTATCCCCGCCGGGTGACCTCGGGGGGCACCTCGGCCAGTGCCGGCTGCTTCCACACGAAGTGGCGGGTGGGATGCGGATAGGTATCCATTAGATCGAGCAGTGCTGCAGTGTTCGTGCGTTGTTTGTCCTCAATAAAAACAACTGAATGGGTCGCATGAGTAGTGAGGACGTCTTGTAACAGTGGAATTGGCAGCAGAAGACTTTTGTCTCCTAGCCACGGGCGGGCGTCGTTCAGGAGCCCGGCCAGTTCATCGTAAGTGGTGTCGGCGATAACCCGGTCAGCGCCAGTCATTCGGAGCGTAGTGAGATCATGATGACACACCAGCTGGCGGTCGGCTGTAGCGCTCACCGACACTTCAATTGCTGTGGCCCCTGCAGCTACTGCCTGCTGATACGCCTCGACGGTATGTTCGGGCCAGTTGTCCATGGAGCCTCGGTGCGCAACGTAAAACACCTCGTCGGCCAGCAAATCGTCCACTGTAGTGATCGGACGCGACTTTTCGCCGGGTGAAGGCACGGAACATCCCGCGAGCACCAGTCCTCCGGATGCGCCAAGGATGAACTGTCGTCTCGACAGCGACGCCGACATGTGTGGCACGCCTCCCCTCCCCTATCGCCCGATCCAACGCGCCCCTGAATCGACACTGCGGCTGGATTTCACCCGATTCCGGGGAACGACCCCTCGGAGGCGGTCAAGGTGACCCGGCAGGACACTTTCCCGCTCGGCGGCAACCACTGTCATCGCAACGATAGTCCACACGATGATGCCGGCTACCGACCGCGTTGCCAGTCCGCTGTACGAATGGGGAATCAGCACCACTATCAAGCCGGCAATTGTTAGGCCTGGCACCGCGTGTCGGGTCCGGTAAGCCACCACGATATACAGCAGGGAACCGAAGTACAGCAGGGCGAACACTATGCCGATATCCACCGCATACATCAATAACGAACTTTCGAAACTGGTTTGGAGGCCAGCGTATTCAGATGCCTCGTAGCTCGAGGTAACCCCCTGACCGGTGAAGAGGTAGCGGTCCCAGTCGCGAAGGAAGATGCCGTACGCCCTGTTCCGGGCCTCAGTGGACCCGGTGTCGTCGGAGACCCGGCCGAGTATTCCAGCTGCGAGGGGGGAGGCAAGCAGGAAGAAGAATCCGGCGGCGATAGCCGCCAGAACCACCCCTTTGGTTCGCCGGCGGTGGTGGGCAAACACAATGGCATAGATGGCGCCAGCGGATGCCACGACAATTCCGACGCGCGACTGGCTGATTAACACCCCGGTCATGAACAGGGCCACCAATGGGACCGCGAGGAACAGGCTACGGACTCCTGCGAGGAGCGGCATCAGGGTGCACAGGACGAGAGACAGTGCCAGGGGTTGGTCAAATGTGCCCATCCACCGTTGGGTTTCCGGGTTGAACCAGAACTGGGTCAGGAAGCCATCTTCATAGAAAATGACGCGTCCCTCGAACCATTGCCAGATAGCGATGCAGGTGACCAGGCTGGCGCAAAGAAACAGGAAGTTCCGCAAGGTGATGGCGAGAAGGAGGGTGGTGGTGCCTGCCGCAAGGATGAGGAGGAAAATCATTGCGGGGGCGACCATCTGGTCGATGAACAGCACCATGCCCCCGCCACTTTGCATCGTTCGAGTCGTCAGAAAGGACACGGCGAAGATCAGCACCAGCACCAGGAACAGATAGCTGTGCCGGGTAACAGCTTGGCGGAGGGCCTGGGGATTACGACCCAGCTGGGTGACAAACACGGCGAAAGTCAGCCAGGTGGACGCGTGGAAGGTGAGGGGACCGACTCGTTGCCCCGTGATGAGGTAACTCCCCACTGTGGGCACGAAAAACCACAGCGCAATGATACAGAGGATTGCCGCGGCTGGGCGGGTGCGCAGAAAGAAAGCTGCTATGAAGCAGAGGCTTACCCACGCGAGAAGTTGCACTTCACTCCGCTCTGTAAAGTGTCAGAGGTGCGCCGCCGGTCATTGACTTTCGACATGCAGACCCCGCTTCCCGTCTGGGGCTGGGTCCTGCTGGGGATCGTTTCCGGTGCCGGACTCCGGCACCTTCGAGGGCGTCTGTTCAGGGGACAACCGGTTCCTCAATCGCCTGTCGATGGGCACCGCGTTGAAGACGAGACCCAGTACCTTGGCGCCTACCAATTCCAGGGTTTCTGCTCCTGCCCTCAGGCTGTCTGGAGTCGAGACCCCATACCTGGCCACGACGATGACGCCGTCCGATAGCGCGCACAGTGTTCTGGAGTCGGCAAAGGGCAAAAGCGGGGCACTATCGAGGATGATCAGATCAAACGCTTCCCTCGCCTGTCTTAAGACGGACTCCATCGCCTTCCCGCTCAGCAGTTCGGACGCCCGTCTGGATGCCGTGCCAGCGCACATGATCCAGAGGTCCTCCTGTGGGCCGGGGTCGAAAGCTGAGCTAAATTGGCCGCCATGCTGGAGCACATCCGACAGACCGTTTTCCTGACTCATCCCGAGACGCTCTGCGAGCCGCGGGTTTCGCAGGTCAGTTTCGATAAGGAGTGTCCGGTAGCCTGCTTCGGCGCAGGCCGCCGCCAGGTTGTAGGCGACTGATGACACGCCGTGGCCCGTCTCAGTCGATGTCACCGCTAGCGCACGCAGCGAATCTGCATCTGACCGGAAGTGGAGATTGGTGCGCAGGTTACGAAGCGCTTCAAACTGGAGTGAGTTCGCCGACGTCACACCGAGGTTCCGCACCTCGCTTTTCTTGGCCGCCGGCACCGTTGCTAGCAACTGTAAGCCACTGACGGCTTCAAGTCCGTCCATCGAGCGCAGTGCATCGTCATTACGGTGTCGAAAAATCACCACGCCCATTCCGATGGCGAGTCCGATAAGGATACCCAGCCCATAGTTCAGGGTCTCGCTGGGGGAAACGGGGTTGTCGTCCTGAGTTGGCCCGGCGACGACGTTCAACACTGTTTCAGCGCCCTCAGGATTTCCCGCGCTTTCGAGATCGTTGACCAGACGGTTGAAATTGGTGGCAATCGATGACGCGATGGCCGACGCCTCGTCTTGCTCAATGCTTCTTACATTTGCGGTCAGAATCAGTGTCTCTGCATCCCCATTCGCATTGATCATGCCGGTGACCGTCTCAACCGATTCGTCGACACCACTGGCTTTCGAAATCTGTTCCACAATCTTTTCGCTCGTCAGCAGACTGGCGTAGCCGATAATTCGCAGCCGGGCGAGTTCGTCAGCCTGAAGGGCTGATTGGCCCGTAGCGGTCGGCGCGAAGACATAGAACCTGACCGTACTTTGGTACACGGGGACGGTAGCGAAAGTGACGGCCGCTGCGATGCCTGTGCAGATGACGACGGACAGCAGAATAATCCACCAGCTCTTGCGGGCGGAACGAGCGAGCGAGCTCTGAAGCATGTGGATACCTGTCTACATCAGGGGCATCGGAGCCTGCGCCCGAAGCATCGCCCGCAGGAGGTGAGAGGGTAAATCTCGCGCCTGACACGGAAGGACCGCCCGGAATTAGTTCTACTACACAACCGGTCGCTGCGTAACCCCATTGACAACACTGCATACAATCATTTCTAGTTACACGGAGTCACTGGGAACTGATTTTTTTGGCAACTCCAGGACAAGGGGGCGTGCAGTGAGAGGTCGGAAATTGCGGGTGCTGGTGGCTCATCCGAGCAGCGAGTTGTATGGCACCGACCGGGTGCTCCTCGAAAGCATCGATGGCTTTTTGGACCGGCACTGGACCGTGGCTGTCGCGCTTCCCGTCAATGGGCCCCTTGTCCCGGAATTGCAGGCCCGCGGGGTCACGGTTTACCGCTGTAGCTCACCAGTGCTACGCAAAAGCCTTTTGTCGCCCCTGGGTCTCTTCCAGCTCGCTATCGCCGCGATGACCGGTGCTGTCAAAGGTTTCCGCGTGATCAGGCAATTCAATCCCGACATCATCTACGTCAATACCATAACTATTCCGCTGTGGCCTGTCTTGGGCCGCGTCAGCGGCCGGCCCGTTCTTACCCACGTCCATGAGGCCGAAGGAAGCGCTCCGCGTTTGCTGCGGATGGCGCTCGCCGCACCACTTGTCCTGGCGAGTTCCATCGTGGCAAATAGTCGGTACAGCGCTGAGGTCCATGCGACGGCTGTTCCCCGGCTGCTGGGTAGGGCGGAGATTGTCTACAACGGTGTGCCGGAGCCGACCTCGACAGCAGCCGCACGAACCAGTGAACCGCGACCACTCCGGGTGCTCTATGTCGGCCGGCTGTCTCACCGCAAGGGGGTCGACGTCGTGATCGACGCAGTCGGTGAGCTGCACCGGCGGGCTGTGCCGATAGTGTTGGACATCGTTGGTGCCGTGTATCCCGGATACGAACCCTACGAGCAAAGCCTCCGGCAGAGCGTCGCACGGCAGGGCCTGGATGACATTGTGACGTTTCACGGGTTTCACACCGATGTGTCACACTTCAGGTCAGATTCTGATGTTGCGGTCGTACCGTCACGGCTCGACGAGCCCTTTGGCAACACTGCCGTGGAAACCCTCCTTGCCGCACGACCACTCGTGGTGAGTGAAACGTCTGGTTTAAAGGAAGCAGCGGGGGGTTACAAAAGTACGCAGTTCATAGCACCGGGCAACGCTGCGGAACTGGCTGATGCCCTCCACCGGGTCATCCGGAACTGGGATTATTTTCGACGCGCGGCTGCTGGTGATTCCCTGGCGGCCGCCGCCAAGCACGGCACTGGTGCGTACCGGCGAGCCTTATCGGACGCTATCTTGCGAACCGCATGCGCAAACGATTGAAGGGTACCGTCAGCGCCTCCCCCACAGTGGATCCGACGGGCAGCGTCGGTGGTGGGTTTCAGCAAGACAGAGCAGTGCATGGGGTTCGCTGGTCCCTGTTAGCCGTGGTCGGACGGCAGGGATTTCAGATCCTCGGCGCACTGGTCCTCGCCCGGATTCTTGGTCCGGCAAGCTACGGAATCATTAGCGTGGCAAGTATTTATGTGGTGCTGGTGACGCTCCTGCTGGATCAAGGATTGTCGGCAGCGCTGGTGCAGCGACCACAGCTCGCGTCACGGGCCCCAGGCGCCATAGTGACGCTGAATCTGGTGACCGCTGTTGTCCTCGGCGCGTTAACCTGGCTCACCGCTCCGTGGCTGGCGGGTTTCTTCTCAGTTCCAGAATTGATCCTTGTGCTGCACATTTTTGCCGTCGCGCTCCCGATCAAGGCCCTTGGCGTCGTGCCGCGGGCGATGCTTTCCCGTGAGCTCCAGTTCCGCGGTATGGCCGTTTCGGATGTCGCTGGTGCCGCGGTCGGCACCGTTTGCGGCGTCACGGCCGCTCTGCTTGGGGCAGACTACTTCGCCGTCGTCTACCAGGTGATTGCCATGGACCTGGTCGCGGGGGTGGTTTTGCTGGTAGCGGCGAGGGGACCGGTCCCGAATTTGCACCTGAATGAGGTCCTTCCCCTGCTGCGGTTCAGTGTCGGAGTGTTTGGTGTCAATGCCCTCGCCTATTTCTCTCGCAATATCGACAACATACTCGTGGGCCGCGTCCTCGGCGTCACAGCTCTGTCGCTGTATGGCATGGCCTATCGGGTGCTCGCGGTGCCGGTGATGCTTTTTGGTCAAACGGTCAACCGGGTCATGTTTCCGGTATTTTCGCGCACCTCCGCCAATCGGGCCCTGGTGGCGGGAAACCTCCTGAAATCCATGCAGGTGCTATCAATGCTGGTTGTCCCAGTCATGGTCTTCACGGCCTGTGCGTCGCCCGTTCTTGTCCACTTTGTACTGGGTGATGAGTGGACGGAGGCCGCACCCCTTCTCAGCGTGCTTGCTGTCGCGGGCGCACGGGAAACCATTTTCTTTATCGCTCCGTCGCTGATGCGAGGCATGGGAAAGGCTGGCCTCAATCTGAAGTACGAAATCCTGGCGACAATCGCTCAGGTGACCGGAATCGCCGTCGGCCTGCAGTTCGGCTTGTTCTGGGTCGCTGTAGGTTACGCGGCGGGAGGGTTCCTACTGACCCCAGTCCTGCTTCTGATTCAGTCACGGCTGTGCGGAGCGACGGTCAAAACCCAGCTCGCAACCATCTGGCCGTCGGTACACTGCAGTTTCTGGGGCGCTTCCGCCTATCTAGCCGTCGGGCTCCTGGACTTGTCGGACGGACGTCAATTGATTGCAGGGTTTGTCGGTTTTGTCGTCACCTCCGCTGTGATACTGGTCGTGTTCCACCGCCGACGGACCAGGGTGTTCCTCTCGCGTCTGGTCACCCTGACCAACCTGCGCAGGTAGCCCCCGCGATTTTCTCCTAGAAAGGACACAATGCCAGACACTGACGCGGAATCGGTAGTCATTGCGATATTGACGTACCGCAGGCCGGAGGACCTCGCCGCTACTCTGCCTGAGCTCGTCTCACAGGCGCTTTCAAGCACTGTCCCGGCGACAATCCTCGTGGTGGATAATGACCCCGACGCGGGCGCACGCGGGTTGATCCACCAGTATGACGGCACCCTTGTACGCTATGTCCACGAGCCTGAACCCGGCATCGCCGCAGCCCGCAGCCGAGCCCTGACGGAGGCTGCGGACTTCAGTCTGCTGGCGTTCATCGACGACGACGAGCGACCCACACCGGACTGGCTAGCCCTCCTGCTGGAGGCTCAGCGCTCAAGCGGTGCGGCCGGCGTCGTGGGTCCGGTCGTCTCCGAGTACGCTCACCCGCCAGATCCGTGGATCACTGCCGGAGAATTCTTCACCCGCCGGAGAATGCCCACAGGTACCGCGGTCACCGTCGCGGCAACGAACAATCTACTGCTGGACCTCAGACAGGTCCGAACGATGGGTCTCGACTTCAATCGCGAGTTCGGTTTGTTGGGCGGCGAGGACACACTGTTCACCCGGCTCCTTGCCCAGCGGGGCGGCAAGATGGTCTGGTGTGATGACGCCATCGTCATGGACCGTGTACCCGCCCAACGGCTCACCCGCTCCTGGGTCATGCGCCGTGCGTTCAGCAGTGGCAACAGCTGGAGCCGGGTTAGCCTCGAACTGGTGGTGGGCCGACGCTTCCACCGGCTTTTCCGACGCCTGCGATTGTTTACGGCCGGACTCCTCCGGATAGCCGGCGGGTGTGCGGGATTGATTCGGGGAATCGCGACCCGTTCAATGGCGCACCGGGCGAAAGGACTGCGCACCGTTGCACGGGGGGCGGGAATGATGTTGGGAGCGGCCGGCTACGTGTACCGGGAGTACCGGCGCAGGCCGCCGACCGCAACCCCTAAGGCGCCTGGTCGCTGATCAAATTGTCGAATCTCACCAGCAGCGGCGCATTGCCTGCACCGCTCGATAAATAGGTGAAGAATCCAATGCCGCCCGATGCTTGCAGGGCGGCTGTCGCGTCCGTCGCAGTCACCAGCCAACCGGCCGGTTCGGTAGCCCCTACCCGCCACACTTTCGCACTGATGACGGTCGGGGATACCCCAACAACACGCACCCGCACCTGCACCTGTTGCCCTGCCGCATACTGGATGCCTGGAACGGGGCTGGAGCCTAACGAGGTTTCGGTTCCTCCAATTGTGCGGGTTGCGTCAAGCCGGATGGCCCCGCTTGCTGAGATATGAACCTTCGCCTGGTACCGCGCCGATCCGCTGACGGTCCGTCCGGAAAGCCAGAGATAGGTGCCGCTACCCGTGCCCAGCTTCGACAGCGCCACCTGAACGCTGGTATCGGTTCGGGTGGACACCACGGACATAAGGCTCGCTGACGGCCCTGCCCCAGCCCGGTCGAGGTTCATGATTCCTTCCCCGTTGGCGACCGAGAAGAGAGACGCCGAACCCTCAAGGGTCCACGCGCCGCCTTGATCGGCAGCACCGAGACCCGATGACACGTTTCGCGTGAAGGTGTCCCGGGCAAGAGCTTGTTGGTTAGGCGGCGGGGGATCCGTTGACAGGGTTACCTGGCGGACCGTAGTTGCTGTCGCTGCGTCATTGTCGGTCACCGTCAATCTGAGGGAGTAGGTGCCAGCCGCGCCGTAGGTACGGGTCGCGGTGGCCCCGGTTGCGGTGGTCCCGTCACCGAAGTCCCATATATATCCGGCGATCGTACCGTCCGAGTCGGTGGACCCTGACCCGTCAACGGTGACGGTGAGCCCCGCGGTGGTGTGCGTGTACGCTGCGGCGGGAGCTGTATTGGCTGCCGGTCCGCCGCCGCCTACCGGCACGTTGACGCTGACGGTCCCCGAGCCGACCGTGTTGCCGAACGGATCGCTGGCAAGGATGCGGTAACTGTGATTACCCGCTGACAGGCCGGTATCGGTGAAGTCGACGAATGGGCGGTTCCAGAAGGTGGACTGTCGGACGCTGGTGTGAACTGGCGCAGCGGTGTTGCCGTCGCGGATCACCTGATAGGAAAGGTTTTGGTTATCCCTGTCCCAGTTTGTCTGCCATCTCACGCGAACCTCACCGGCACGCAGATAGGCTAACGCCGGATTGGTGGGAGTACCCGACACCCGTGGCCCATCAGCGTTGGGCGCTACCCCCGGGGCAGCAAACCGGACCAGTCCCTGCTGAGGCCTGCCGTTCACGTTACGGAACTCCCCGGCCATCACTACGTACTCCTCGGTGCCAGTTACGGTCCATGGTCCCTGTGATTGGCCGGTCACCGTGCCGGTATCCAGCTGTGGAAACCAGTTAAGCAGTGCCGGGGCGGGTTTGCCGGTGAAGCTCGGATAGCCGTAGATGTCAGCGGTAGCGGTCCTGGTTGCGGCTTTGGAAAAGGCAATTGCACGCCACCACGTCCGCGGTTCCGTCTGCGGGAATCCTCCGATGTTGCCGCAATAGTGGGCATGACCTGCCGTATATACGGCCGTCGATGACGCCCATACCCCGTATGTGTCCCCATGGCAGTCTTCGACCCATTTGAGGTTGCCGTCGGCCCAGTTTCCGGCGAAGGCGCCCTCCAGGTTCCCTCCCGTTCCGAAGATGTACCCGGTGCCGTAGAAGCTGGTGCCGTCCGAGGACAGGGAGAGAATCGCCGAGTCGGTGCCGCCATTGCGGATCGTGTCATTGACGCCCAGCGGGATGGAAGCACCGGTGGTAGCGTTCACCCGTCCCAGGCCGTAGCCCGGCCGGGCCGAGCCGTTGAGGGTAGTGAAGGCGCCGCCTACGACGACAGTCGACCGATCCGGTGAGATCACCAAAGCGTTCACCCGGTCATTGGCGTTGGGATTCCACGGAAGAAGACCGCCATCGGACGCCCGGACTGCGGCTAGCCGCGAGCGGGCAACTGACCCGACTGATCCGAATGTGCCGCCGAGGTAGACGGTGTCATTGGTTGCGGCGATAGCTCGCACCGACCCACTCATCCGGGGATTGAAACTTGAAATCACGGCTCCGGTAGCGGGGTTCAACGCGGCCGCCCGCAGCCGGGAGGTGCCGCTTACCGTAGTAAAATCGCCTCCGACGTAGAGGCGTGACCCATCGGGTGCTGCAGCGATGGTCAATGCCTGACCATTAAGGTTCGGTGCAAAGGATCCCAGTAGCGCGCCGGTGGTCAGGTTGTACGCGAGAATGTTGTTCCGCGAAACTGTGGACGTGTTTGGGGCAGCACCCGAGGGACGTGCGGTGGTGAACCGTCCCGCCACATACACCACATTCCCGATGATTGTCTGCTGCCAGGCGACGCCATTGATCTGCGCGGTCGGGAGAGCATCGGACGATACGGTGACGGGAGTGGCAGGATTCTGCGGATCCGCCGGTGCGGTATCTGCCTGGACGGGACCGCCGACGAGGGCGGTCGACAGGGCAAGTAGCAGACCCAAAATGGCCGCGGTGACGGCCTGCCTGGTGAGCTTGACCCTGAATTTTGACTGGGCGGCGACGGCGCGGAGGACCGTTTCCCCCCTCGGCGGTGAGTGATCGGTCATAATGTAACTGCCTTAGTCGAGCATTGGACCCACTGGTAGATAGGGCCTGTGGCCGGTCGGAGCCGGCACCAGATCCTGTGACAGCCCGTGGGCGTCGCTGACGGCGGACGCGGGCGCAACGGGGGCAAGACCGCGAATCTTCAGGCGGTCGCTTGCCGAATACAATCCCCGGATCCACGCATCGTTGCCGGATCCTTCGACGTTATTGGACTTCATGAGCGCCTTTTCCTGCGTTCCCGGTATCAGAGCGAAATGGCGCGGAGTTGGGGAGATCTGGCGCACCGGATATCCTGCGCGCAAAGCGACCCAGTGGAGCCAGATGTCATCGGCAGTCGGACTGAGCTCCAGGAAGGCTGTGCCCCGTCCAGCGAGCTCCCTCAGCATGGCCGGTGGGTAAATGACTCCTGACACCCCCAGCGCGATGTTCGAGAAATCAGCCCGGGTGTCCGAGCAGTTCGGCCAGGTGTGATAGCTCCGGACGTTGCCGTCCGCAAACATGATTCTGCTCGCCCAGTGACAATTGATGCTGGTGGGATGGTCCAGGTAGGCAAGCTGCAGCCGGCGGAGCCAGTGAACCGGGTACATGATGTCGTCGTCGGCGGTCACCAATGGGAACCGGTGATCCTGCGTTGACTGGACGTAGGGGAAGTATTTGGTGTGCGGCCCAAGGTTGTCGGTCAAGAGGATCTCGAGACCTCGGGCTTCGAGCCGGCGCAGGGCTGGGGGTCGCGAGGCATGGATCTCCGGGTCGTCGAGCCAGAGAATGATCCGAGACGGTTTGCTACTGCCACGGGCGATCGATTCGATGGCCATGGCAGCGGCATCGATACGTCGCCCATAGGTGGTGATCGACACGACAATCGGCGTTGACCCGGTGATCGTCTTTCGGACGACGACGTTCCGAACGGCAAGATAGAACCAGAGCAGGATATTCCGCAGCCGCCGGGTGCCACGTCGGAGCGACCGCAAAAGGAGGCGGAGGCTGGTTGTCCCAGGTGTGCGTGCAATCGGTTCCGTAGTCATCGGGTCCCTTTCCGGCGCTGCTGGATTCCGCCCGAGGGAAGAACCCAGCAGGACATAGCTTATTACGGCACGGTGGTGGTGGCGAGGTCGTCGAACCGGACGGTGACCGGCGCGTTGGTTGCTGAACCCGACAAATAGGTCAGCAGGGCCACACTGCCCGGAGCCTGCAGGGCCGGCGTGCTGTCGGTCGCGCTGACCATCCAGGCCACCGGCTCAGTAGTGCCCACCTTCCACACCTTCGCCCTGATCGTGGTCGGGGAGGTTCCCGTCACCTGCAGACGTACCTGCAGCTGCTCTCCGGCCGCGAGACGAAGCCCGGTGACACTTCGTGTCGCAAGGGTGGTCAGTACGCCGTTGACAACACGGGTCGCATCAAGCGTCACGGTGCCCGTCGAGGACACCCAGACCTTGCCGCGGTACTCCGCAGTCGAGACTTTACGACCCACCAGGTAGACGAATGTCCCGCCACCGCTGCCGACCTTATCCACGCCAAACTTCACCGAGGATTCGGAACTGGCCGAGGACACGGAGTTCAGGTACGCTCCCGGACCCGACCCAGCGGAGCCGATCCGGATCGATCCGACACCGGCCGCCACCGAGAACAGCGAAGCCGCGCCCCCCAGGGTCCACGCACCACCCTGCTCGGCAGTTCCGAAGCCGGAGGCAATCGTCCTGCCGAACGTATCCGCGGCCAGCACGCCGGCCCCCGCGGGAGGCGAAGCCACAGAGACGTTTCTGGTGGTGCTGTGGGTTGCGCCGTCGTCGTCGGTGACGGTCAGCCGCACCGGGTAGGTCCCGGCCGCACCATAGGTGTGCGACGCGTTCACTCCGGTACCCGTGCCACCATCACCGAAGTTCCACGCATACCCGGCAATCGTCCCATCGGAGTCAGTCGACCCCGAACCGTCTACCGCCACCGCAGGCCCGCTCACCACCGATGCGAACGCAGCGACCGGCGCCACGTTGGCGACAGGTGGCGCAGTAACAGTTACGTCCTTTGTGGTGCTGTGGGTCGCGCCCTCGTCGTCTGTGACAGTCAACCGCACGGGGTACGTTCCCGCCGCCGCATAGGTATGCGACGCGTTCACCCCAGTACCGGTGCCGCCATCACCGAAGTTCCACGCATACCCGGCAACCGTCCCATCCGAGTCAGCAGATCCGGAACCGTCCACTGCAACACCCAAACTATTTACCGTCGACGTGAACGCAGCAACCGGCGCCACATTCGCAGGTGGCGGGGCCACTGTGACGTCCCTGGTCGTGCTGTGGGTTGCCCCATCATCGTCGGTGACAGTCAGCCGCACCGGGTAGGTCCCGGCGGCAGCGTAGGTATGCGATGCGTTCACCCCGGTACCCGTGGTTCCATCACCGAAGTTCCACGCATACCCGGCAACCGTCCCATCCGAGTCAGCGGACCCCGAACCGTCCACCGCCACCGCGAGCCCACTCACCACCGACGTGAATGCGGCAGTCGGTGGAGCGTTGAGCAACACCCCGGTGGTTCCGGCGTCGTAGTGGGTCTTGACTGCGCCGGCGCTCAGGGCAGTCGGGTAGATTGCCACCTCATCGACGTCGCCCTGGAAATACCTGCTGGTTGGAATTGACGGCCAGCCCCCCAGATTGTCGCCGCCTACCCGCCAGTACCCGTCCACGGACCTGCCCGTTGTTGGTGTGTCACGCCCAGCGGCACGCACTCCGTCAATGTAGAGCTGCATTCCATTGGCCCCGAGTGTCGCGACGACATGGTGCCATTTCCCGTCGTTGTATCCGGTGGTGCTGTTGACTGTCCACCGGAAGCCCTTTGGCGCCACTCCGAAGAAGATCCTGCCCGTGTTGTCCATATAGACGTGCCGGTCCACCACGGAGGACAGGGTGTTGAGCGCGTCGCCGAAGCCGATGATCTTGCCTCCGGTGGTGGTACTGGTCCGGATCCAGGCTTCGGTGCTGAAGGTGTTGGGCCGCTTCGCTCTGGTGGGGTCGGCAAGGATCCCGCTGGTGGTTCCGTTGAGCGTCACGCCTGTGTTGATGTCTCCGCTGAGTGCCCCTGCCGTACCGAAGGCCACCCCAGCCGAAGCCGCAAGGTCATCCGGACCCGACGAGTCGAATCCTGTCGGGCCAGCGGATTCACCGAGCCGCCAGCTATTGACTGGTCCGTCCCGTTTGATGGTCTGGTGATATGCGCTCGGAGGTGGCTCCTCCGAGGCTGCGGTGACTGTCACGGTATCCGAACGGACCTCATTGCCCGCAGGATCAGTCACGAAGATACGGTAGCCATACTGGCGCCCGGGCACCAGCCCCGTATCCATGAAAGTCATGCCGGGCCGCTCCCAGAACGTCGATTCCTGCGACAACGTCCGGATCACGACCGTGTCCCTGCGGACCTGATAGGTGAGGTTCTTGTTGTCCTGATCCCAGTTGGCCTGCCACCGCACCCGCACCGTTCCGGGTGCGGACGACACCAGGGTCGGGTTGAAATTGGTGCCGGTAACGCGCGGGCCTCGCCTATTCGGTGCGACTTCCTTGACCGCGAAACGGACAAGGCCCTGCTGCGCGATACCGTTGACCGACGGGAATTCGCCGCCGTATGCCATGTACTGCGTGTTTCCGGTGACAGACCAGGCGCCCTGGTTCTGGCCTGTATACCGCCCGTCCAGAATGGAGGGGAACCAGTTGAGCAGGGTTGGGGAAGGATTTCCCTCGAAGTTGGTATACCCGTAAGCCTCATCCGTCACAGTGCCCGTCGCGCTCTTACTGAAGGCCAAAGCGCGGTTGAACTGCCAGGGGGCCTCCTGCGGGAAGCCCCCGATATTACCGCAGTAATGCGCATGGCCGGCCGAGTAGATAACGTCGCCCTGCGCATGAACCGAGTAGGTGTCGCCGTGGCAGTCCTGGATCCAGTCTGTCGAAAAGTCGGACCACTTCACGGAAAAGATGCCTTCGAGGGTGCTGGCACGGCCGAAGGTATAGCCGGACCCGTACACGTTGGTCGAGTTGGACGACAGGCTGGTGATGGAGCCACTCGGGCCGCCGTTCCTGACGATGTTGTTGGCGGGAAACGGAAGGGACTGGCCTGTTGCGACGTCGACAGCACCCAGCCCGTATCCGGGCCGGTCCGACCCGTTGAGGGTAGTAAACGCTCCTCCGACCACCATTTTTGTTCCATCTGGGGAGAGGGCGAGCCCGTTAACCTGCCCCCCGACTGCGGCGGGCGCCCAGTCGAGCAAGGACCCGTCGGTGGCGCTGAATGCTGCCAGGCGAGCTCTGGTGACGGTGCCCACCCCGGTAAAGAGCCCACCGAGGTAGACCGTGTCGTTTGTTGCCACGATGGCCCGAACCGAGGCGTCCATCTTCGGTACGAAGTTGGTCAGGAGACGACCGTTGACGGGATCCAATGCCGCCACCCGCCACACCGTGGCCCCGTTCACCGCGGTGAATGATCCTCCCACGTAGATTCGGGTCCCATCGGGAGAGGCTGCCACGGCCGTGGCCTGGCCGTTGAGGTTCGGTGCGAAGGAATCGATCAGCGTTCCGGTGCGGATGTCGTAAGCGAGGATGTTGTTGCGCACCACGGTGTTCACGCCGACCGGGGAGCCAGCGGGCCGCGCAGTCGTGAAGCTGCCAGCGACGTAGACGGTGTTCCCCACGATGGTCTGTTGCCAGACCACCCCGTCAATCTGAACTGTCGGTAAGGCATCGGCAGTAACGGTCGTTGGGCTCGCCGGATTGGTCGGGTCCAGGGGCGCGCTATCCGCCGATGCGGGCGAAGTCCCCACAATTGCCATGGATACGATCACTGCAAGGGAGCACAGGGCGGCGGTGAGACCGCGTGCCCTCGGTGTTCCCCCCCGCCCGCGTGCCGCCTGCGTCTCCTGCGACTGGCCCGGACCTCGCGTCGCGCGGTGCGGCAAGTATGCTTTCACGGCTAACCTTCTTCGCCTGGTGCTGCACCTTCGAATGCAGCAATGGGTGAGGATGCCTCCAAATTTAGAAGAATCCGTACTTGGTCCCGCTGGTCGGCAGGAACCGTAAAGACGAGGGTTGCTGACGCGGAACCGCCCGCGTCAACCGTCGCCGGGAATCCCGTTGCGCCGGATCCCGTGAGTTGCACGGCTGGCAGACTCTCCGGACCAAATTCAACGTTCACCACTGAGTTGCTCAGTGACACCGGGTCATCTGTCGTATTTTCCACAGTGATCACAAACCTCAACGCCGGTCCGGCGATCTCACCAATCCCGAACGCTTCGGCCTCGATCGCCTCCATGGTGCTGATCCTTGCCGAGATTCCCTCAGTGACTACCGTGGGCTCCTCAAGGTCGACCGGCTCCGAGACCGGCTGCTCAAGGGTGGCCAGCTCCGCATCGGTCGCCGCAGGCTCATCCTCCTCGGCTGTCCCGTCCTCAACTGTTGCTGTGGCCGGTGCTGTGGGCGGTGCTGTTGCTGTGGCCGGTGCTGAGGCTGGTGCCGTGGGCGTGGCTGGCGCTTCGGCCGCCTGGTCCGGCTCCGGCCCCGGATCCGTCGTCGGCTCCACCTTGGTGGCTGCGGCCGGCGGCGTTGGCTCTGCCGACTGTTCAGTTGCGGCCTCCGTTGTGGGCTCGATGCCCTGCGGCGAGCTCGGGGCAGCCGGAGTGGGAGTGCCGTTTGCGGTGGCGTCGGTACCTGGCTGACCGGATACCAGGTAGCCGATCCCCAGCGCCAACGCGACGGCGCAGACAAGCACCCCTGCAGCGACCTTGCGGAGGGTACCGGAACGGTGTCCCTCCTCGGGCTGGCCGGCCTCTACTGGAGTACTCACTGCAGAGGCCTTCCTGCAACAAGGACATGCCGTGCCCCGGTTGGGGTGTTCTGGGCGGCACGTGTGGTGGCATCGAGCCGGACCATGTCCCTGAACCACTTGATTGACGCCAACACCAGATGTCCAAGATTTGCGGCGAAAACCACCGTGTACAGCACCATAAAGGCCGTAGGTGCACCCAGCAGGATGAAACTCAGGCACAGGAACCCATAATCGGTGGGAATCAGGAGCAGCGACTTGAGCCGGGACCCTGATCCTCTGACGGGAACCGTTCCCGTCTTGAGGGTATGAATCTCCTTGAGGTGATCGTTGAGGATCATCGAAAAGAAGGAGACCGCCGCAACGACGCAGAAGGCCAGTGGAACGAGCAGCCACAGCGGCGTGGACAGCTCGAAGCCGCGGTAGGCTGCGATCAATACCGCAAGATGGATGCTGGAAAGCTTCGCGCTATCCACGACGTGGTCGAGCCACTCTCCGGACAGCGAACCGCCGCCCCGTAGCCGCGCAACCTGTCCGTCGGCGGCGTCGAACGCGTACCCGACGGCCAGGCACAGCCAGACCGCAATGCCCAGCCCCCATGATGGAGTACCGAACGCGAGCATCCCAATACCGGTGAAGGTGAACACCGCGCTGACAATACTGACGGCGTTGGGTGTGAGGCCGGCACGATGGCAGGCAGCGGCGAGATAGCGGCCGGCCCGTCGGTTGATGTAGATCGAGTAGGGCGGGGCTCCCGGCGCGGCGGCCTTTTGCGCGGCGGCAAGATCCAGAACCGTCTGGCGGTAGCTGCCAGGGGTGGGCCGAAGGTCGGCGAGTGCCTGGCTCATGACACCACCACCTTCGGCGCTGCCACGACAATTCGGGGGGCTCGGGCGGCTTGCCTGCGTCCGGCGCGGCGACGTGCGGGGGTCCGTGCCAGCGAATAGCACAGCTTCTCGTAGCGTGCTGCGACGTCGTCCCAGTCGTAGCGCTCGGCGGCCTGCCGGGCAAGCCTGCCCCGACGTTCACAGTCAGGCGCGTCCTGTTCGGCTGCGTGCATCAGCCGCGTGACGTCGTCGCTGTCGGCGAAGTAGCGGCCCGCCGCTCCCAACACCTCCGAATTGAAGTCCACCTGGTACGCGTTGGTTGCCGCGCCCGCACCGATCGCACGGAGTAGCGACGGGTTGGTTCCCCCCACTGAATGACCGTGCCAGTACACCCGGGCGTGGGCGTACAGCTGGTCGAGCAGTTCCTGATCCCAGACTCCCCCCAGGAAGCGGACCCGTTCATCCGCAAGGGAGTGGACTTTCCTGATGTAGGAATCCGCGTAGGGCGCTGTGCCGACCACGACGAGGGGTAGTCGGGCCGAGCTCCTTCGGTAGCCGTCAACGATCATGTGGACGTGGTTCTCGGGCTCAAACCTGGCGACTACCAGGTGATAGTTGCCAGGTTCCAGGCCAAGACCCGTGACCTTGTCGCTGCTCGGGCTCTCAAGGAGCGGTGCCCCGTAGGCGATGTACTCGGTCGGGGCGTTGAAACGCTCCCTGTAGTAGGTCTGGATACCGATGGCGTCGGCGATCAGGGCGTCGGACCATTTCACAGCGAGGGCTTCGACGGTGCGGTAGTACCGTTTTCCGGTTTTCCCCCACTTGGCTCGCTTCCATTCCAGTCCGTCCACATGGGTTGCGACGGGGATCCCGGCTGCGCGAATCACCGGAAGCCACGGCGCATTTGCCGCGTTGAAGACGATCGCCGCGTCTGTCCGGTGCCCGAAAAGGTGACCTACCGACAACCCGGTGTGGCTCAACGTTTCGAGGGACCGTTTCCTGAGAAAGGGCAGTTGGACCAGCCGCATACCACGATGTTCCTGCACTACGGCGTCCGCAGGGGTGACGGGGCGGCAGTAGACGGTGACGTCATGCCCCATCGCTGCGAGGCGACTGCCTACTTCCTCGATGCAGGTTTCAAACCCGCCATAACGTGCGGGTACCCCGCGGGTGCCGATCAGCGCGATGCTGAGCGGTATATTTCGCTGCGAGCCCAGCGGATTGTTCAGTGATTTCAGCATTAGTTGGTCCCATTCAACAGTGGATATTCGTGGCGTTCCCGGTTCAGATTCAGGTTCTCCAGCGCCAGCCGGAGGGAAGTACTCGAGGTGTGGACGGTGTAGGGGAAGTAGATGACAGCCACGTTCCTGGCGGCGAACTGCTCTTCCAGCCGGCGGGCACGTTCCGTGCCCTTCCAGTCGTCCCCTTTGAAGAAAATGTTGAACCTCAGCTGATCCCAGACAGCCATTCTGTCCGGCACCGTCTCGGCGCAGACCCGATCCACCAGCCCGATGTTCTCGACAATTTCCATCCGCTCGGTGAGGGGAATGACCGGACGACGGCCCTTCGTCTCCGCGAGGATGTCGTCGGAGACCACACCGGCGATGAGAAAATCGCACCGCGACTTTGCTTGGCGAAGAATGTTCAGGTGTCCCACATGGAACAGGTCGAAAGCACCCGCCGCATAACCGATGCGGATCCCCTGGACGTTTTCGTTGCCTATCGTGTCGTAAGCCATCAGTAAGCTCCTGTCGGTTTGACCAGTACTTTGAAGGTCCGCCACATGATCATCAGATCCCCCATGACCGACCAGTTCTCGACGTAGTAGAGGTCGAGGCGAACGCTTTCGTCCCAATCGAGGTCCGACCGTCCGCTGATCTGCCATAGACCTGTCAGCCCTGGTTTAATAAAGAGCCGGCGGTGGGTATGCCCGGCATACCCGGACACCTCACTGGGCAGGGGAGGCCGGGGTCCCACCAGTGCCATGTCCCCCCGCAGGACGTTGTAGAGCTGCGGGAGTTCGTCGATTGAGTACTTGCGTAGCCAGCGCCCCACGGTCGTCACCCGAGGGTCGTCGCGTAGCTTGAAGAGGACCCCGTTGCCCTCGTTGTGCTCCCGCAGTGCCACCAGGTCTTCTTCGGCTGTGGTCACCATGGAACGGAATTTGTACATCGGAAACTCGGCCGACGACCGTCCGACCCGGTTCTGTGTGAAAAATACCGGGCCGGGGTCGTCGCGTCTGATCAGAAGGGCTACCACTGCGAACACTGGAGCCAGGGCGATCAGCGCCAGGAGTGCTACGACCACGTCCATGACCCGTTTGACTACGTGCCGTCCGCCAGTGAACTGGGGCATTTCCACATGCATCAGGGGCAGGCCCTCGACTGGCCTCATCTGGATCCGGGGGCCCGCCACATTGGTAAGCGTCGACGCCAGCACCAGTTCGGTAGCGGTGCGTTCCAGCCGCCAGCCGAGTTCCCTGATGTATTTGCTTCCCTTGTGCAGGTGTCCCGCGACAATCACCGCGTCAGCCCCGGTATCAGCTATCGATTGTTCGACACGACTCAGCCCGTACACCACCGGAACCAGCCGGTCCCCCGCCCGGATGAGCTGGGATCGATCCCGACCTTCCAGGACCGTGCCGACGACGTCGTAAACGGCCCCGGTCTTCTTCGCCAGTTGCCCGACGACGTACTGCACGTCGTCATGCTGGCCTACCACGATGACCTTGGAAAGGAACAGCCCGAACTGGCGTTGGCGCATGAGCCAGTTCCGCCAGATCCAACGGCTGCCCAGCAATCCAACGAGCCCTGCTGGCAGGGTGACGATAAGGAAACTGCGGAAGTCGTTGGCACCGAGGAGCACCACAGCGACGGCCATCCAGCTGAACGTGGCGGCGCTGGCCTGGACAATGCGCTTGTACTCGGGGGCGCCGAAGCCGATCAGGCGGGGGTCCCGGGTTCGGAACATGGACAGCATGATCAGCCAACCGATGCTGACGGCGACGGCGAAGGCCAACGTTTCCGCGGGGGAAGACCCGCTTGCCATGCTCGTCAGGATCCAGTCAGTGCTGATCAGGACGACAGTCAGGACGATCAGAGTGTCCGTCACCCGCAGGGACATCTGGTAGCGCTGCCGCCAGGGGACGCCCGAGACGGCGGCCGCACGGACCCTGGTGCGCCGCGAGACGGAGGGGAACGGGAACCTGAGGGTCTGTTCCTGGGTCTGGTACATGTCAGAGACCTACCCGGCGAACGAGGCCGGCGCAGTGGGCCCGCATCGTAAAAGGAGCCGACGACGGCTGGGGACGAGCCTTGGTCTCGGAAGGCTCCGACGTCGCCGGCCCCGAATGGGGAGGACGTATTTCAGGGCGGAGGTCCGGTGCCGGCGCGGAGAGCGGCCGGCTGGCTCGCAGCTGCGTCCAGGACGGAATCGGGTGGTCTGAATCGACCATGGTTCCGCCACGTGAGAGAAGATGGGAAGGTAAAACTCTTGTGAACCGGCGGTTTGCACCGCAGGTTGAGATGATCGACATTTCGAGACCCGCTTCATAAGTTCCCTAGAACTGCTTTCGGGGCAAGCCTATGAATCAGTTGCATCCCGGACACGAGTGGTAGCTACTCGAATTGGAACGGGTGGTACTACTCGGATGGGCACATCCGATTCGGGTAGTACTCGATGAGTGAGGAGATGCTACGCGCAGGTGGTAGGGGGAGCCCGGGTGAGCGCTGTCAGGCCTGGAAAAGGTCCTGCAAATCCTCGCGGCGGCTGATGCCCAGCTTGGCGAAGATCCGGTAGAGATGGCCCTCAACTGTTCGGACTGAGACGCCATGCAGTGCGGCGATGTCACGGTTCGAGTGGCCCTGGGAGGCTAGGCTGACGATGTCCTGTTCGCGTTGGGTCAATTTGGTGGCTGACAGTTCTTCCGAGAACTGTTGGCCATGCATACCCTCGAGCTTCTCGACCACCGAGTTCAGGGTGGGCTGTAGGGCACGCGAGCGCTGGGACTGTCCCTGCTGGGCGAGCAGATTGATAGCCATGCCAAGGCATTCGGCAGCGATGAGGAGGTAATCGCCCCGCAGTGCCTGGTGGGCTGCCGCTTCAAGAGCGGCGACATCCTTGGCGAGCATGGCGCCTGCCATGGCGTTCACAATGGCGCCGTCAGTTCCTTCGAACCCGCTGGTGATTCGCTGGAGCGGGGCGAGGGAGTGCGTGTCGCCTAGATGAACTGCCAGTTCGAAGGCGGAGGCAGCGAGGGTAGTCATGCCGGCGGAATCTGCTTTGTCCCCGATCAGACAGAGTTCGGAGATGCTGGCGGTAGCGCCCCTGAATTTCGCTTCGCTGGCTACCGCATGGATCCGGCCCTGGAGCCGGGCCTGGAGAGAACCGTGGGGCGGTAGAGTGGCAAATTCTGCTGAATAGTGCTGAGCGCCTGCGGTGTCGCCGGCCATCGCGCAGGCATACGCTGCCATGCCCGTGGACATAGCCAGAAGCTGGGCGGTGTCCGACTCACGAAATCCCTCAACAGCGAGCATGAGGCGCTTTCGGGCCGTCCGCATCCTGCCCTGGCGCAACGCAATAATGCCCTCGAAAAATTCGAGCATCCCCCCGAAATACACCATCCCTCCGTCCGCGGCCTGCGAGTAGGTCGCGAGCAGGGTGCCCACCTCGGTGAATTGGCCCCCTCGGATCAGGGACATACCGTGTCTGGTGATGACAAATCCCTCATGGCGCTTGAACCGATGACCGTTCGCCGCGATGATGGCGAGTCCTTCGGTGGTTACCGCGGCTCCCTCTAGGGACCGACCAGTAGATCCGAGTACCTCACCGAGCAGTGCGAGGGCGGCAAGCCGGGTTTCGTCTGTACCGTCTGGCTCGGCTCTGATCTGACGAAGGTGCTTTTCCGACTCACGGTACTGGCCCTCAAGATTGAGCACAAAGCAGGAAAGAAGCCGGCATCCCATCCGGGAGATACGAACTGAGCGGCTGGATGGGACTTTCCGTTCCCGTTCGATGCGGTCTATGGTCTCGGCCCACCGATCGACGTCGTTCTGGATCTCCCTTGAGCTACTTCCTGACCTCATCCGCAGGTCTATCGAAAGCAGGGTTGCTTCCTTGGCAATCCTGAGGCTGCCGCAGTTCAGCAGGGCCTCATCAACCAGCTCACGGGCATAGTCGAAGTCGCCGCGGGTCATGCGGGCGTGGGCAATCTCAACCAGCGCCCGCGATTTCAGTTTTGGTGCCTTCACTACGCGGGCTGCACGAATAGCGAAGGCCGGATCGAACAGACGGTTGGCGACGATCGCGGCCTTGAGCAGCGTTGCGTCATCAAGCACGGCGCCGCAGTCAAGACCCCAGGAGACCCATCGGAGGAAGCCCTCAATGGATCCGGTCTGGTCTTCCGACAGCTTCAGGAGGCGTCTGCGGATGGCCATGCTTCGTCCGATCGGCACCTGTGCGCGAAGGACCTCGCCATACAATGAATGCGCCAGAGCCACCCGGCTGTCGAACCCCGGGCTGAGGGCCAGGAGCTGAGCATCAATCAGCATGTCAACGGCATGAGGGTCGCAGCTTTCCCGTAGCACGCTGAGCGCCACGGGTTCAGCGAGGGCGACCGTTTCCAGAATCTCCAACTCTGCTGTCGTACGTCCGCGGAGCTGGCCCTTGATAAGGTCGGTGAGCCGTAGGTCGATCCCGGGCCGTTCCCCGGACAGACACCACACCCCATTGCGCTGCACCAGATACTTCGAACGGGCGTCAGGGTGCAGCAACGCCAGCAGAAACATGGGGTTACCCTCGGAGGTTCTGCTGAGAAGGGCACTCACACTCGCAAGAATCTGGTTCCCGAGTACCCTCACACATAGCTCGTGAATGTCCTGCCGGTTGAGTGGCTCGAGATCGTACCGCTTCAGCATTCCGTCGTGCCAAAGAGCGACAAATTCCGACGGCGGCCCGGGCGTGGGGCGGGCGAGCACCAGGGCCCGCGCACGCCGGGTAGCGATGAGTTGCGCCAGCAGGACACTTGTACTGTCATCGAGGTCATGGGCGTCGTCGACAATGAACAGGGGTGCCGGCGAGCCAGCCTTGTGCTGCCCCAAATGCCGGATCAGGGCACGGTAAATCGCAACAGGTGATCCGGCGTCGGCCACTGAAAGGTCGGTTAGGTACGGGGCCAGCGCACCGAACGGAATTTTTTGCAGGGAGGGCTGCGCCGACACGTGCACCACAGTGACCTCGTCGGCCAACGCCTCGGCGAGCGCCCGCGACAGGGCGGTTTTCCCGAGCCCCGGTTCGCCCACCACTATGGCACCATGATGCTGCGCTTCGGAGAGCATCAGGAGAATTTCGCTGACTAGGGATTGCCTGCCGACCAGGTCGACCGAGGCGGCGGCGAGACCTTTGGTTGCCTCGTGACTATTCAAGGATCATCTTTAGCTGGCTGCGGTTGGATACACCCAACTTCGCATAGACCTGATACATGTGCCCTTCAACAGTTCGGATGGAGAGGGTCAGCAACGATGCTATGTCCCGGTTGCTGGATCCTTCTGCAACGAGGGATGCAATGCTCCGCTCCCTTTCGGTGAGCTTGTCGAGCACACGCTGGCGCAGTTCCCCACTCCCGCGACCAACCGCGCGCAGGACACCGTCAGCTGCGACCGCGGCACGCCGTTCGCCCTCCCCCGGGTTACCGATGGTCAGCCGCTGCACTAGACCTGCGGCGTCGGAAGCCAGCCGGCGGTTGCCGACGCCAGCAGCCAGCGTCGCTGCCTTAAGGATTTGAGCAGTGTCTCCTGACGCAACCCCTTTGCCGTACAGCGCACAAATCCGGGCATAGGCTCCCTGGTTATCCATTCCGCTGGTCGCGAGGCGCTCAGCTACCTCGCTGAGTCCGAGCTGCACTGCCTGGCAGAGGAAGAACAGTTCGTGCCCAAGGTTCCCCCCAGCCCTGTCCTCGTCGGCGAGGTGCAGCATCTCCTGGGCCGCGTCGAGCGGATCCCGGGTTGCCGTTGACGCCAGTACCGCGAAGTACCTGGTCGCCCTGCTGGTGTGCCAGTCATACCGGCGGGAGTCAAGATCCACCTCGGCGAGATGGGACATGGATAGGTGGGCGTCACCGCTAAGTGCATATGCGTAGGCGGTAGCGGCTTCCGCAAGGGACAGGAACTCCTGGCGGTCGCGGATTCTGAGTTGGCTCAACGCCGGAAGGAGCTTAGCGAGCGCCTCAGGACCCCTTCCCGCATATGCATAAAGGCAGCCTTCAGCAAGTTCAAGGGACGTGCCGTCGAAGATGCCAGCCAGCGGCCCTTCGGCGTGGTTGTTCAGCATCGAGAGGCACTGCTCCCATTGGCCGGAAATCAGCAGCACCGAGAACAGTCGCACCTGAGCGGATTCGGCAAGCAGCGGATCTTCGGAGGAGTCTGCGAGTCGCGATACTACCAGCCGGCTGAGCTGCACTGCGTCGTCTTGGCGACCGGTCATGCAGAGTGCTTCTGAGAGCCACCCACATAGTTGGTGACGGACGGCGGAGTCCAGGCCGCTCTGCTTGAGCAGGTCGTCGAGGGGTTCAATCATTGCTGGGTAGTCGCCGTTATACGCGCTCAGCTCGGCATCGAGCAGTTCGGTGTCGGCCAGCAGCCCGGCGAGACCTTCGCGACCCGCTTGTCCCTCCTGCGCCAACCGCTCCCGAAGGTCGTCGAGGACGGCATCCACCTCAACGAAACGGACATGATCCCTGGTGAGCAGTCGGCAGGTGAGCACCTTCATACCCACCCACTCCTTAAGGGTGGACCGATCCCGTTCCGATCCAACAAAACCATCGAGGATTTCGAGCGCACGTGTAGTGTCGCCCTGAATGCCATAAGCTCGCGCTTCCTCGGTGACCGCGGAGGCGCCCACCAACTCGGGCGGGATGACCCCGAGGAACCGGAGGGCCCCTACCGGGTCGAAATAGCGGTTGGCCAATCGCGCCGCTTCGATGGCCAGGTCCGGATCAATCTCCATTGAGCAGTCAAGGCACCAGGCGGCATAGTTCATGCGGCTCAACGCTGGCATCGGTAGTTTCAGGGAAGCGGCTGCGAGCTGGTGCAGGAGCTCCCTGCTCCGCCCAATGGGCACCTGCCGTCGAATCACCTCGCCGATCAATCCGATGGCGACCCTCACCATAGGCGGCTGCGACAGTTCGATCTGGAAGATTCCTGTTTCCATCAGTGCGTCCACCTCGACCCCGCCAGCAAACTCGGTGATGAGTTCCAGCGGCATGACGCCGACAATCGAGATGATCTCGGCGGTTCTGCGTTGATCGGGGGTCAGTCGGGCGAGACGTGACAGGATCCGTTCGGTGATCGTGCGACCGGGATCGGGTGCTCTGTGTGTGCCTGCAACCCAGATCCCATCCTGGACAGTGATGTAGCCGGAATCCACCTGCTCGCGGCTGATCGCCTGAAGAAACAAGGGATTACCCCCGCTGGCGTGCCACGTGTCCAGGACGACAGATCTCGAGACCGGGGCCGCCAGGCCAGCGGTGAGCAGCTGGGCGGTATCCGTCAGCGACAAGGGTGCGACGTCGACCCGGCGAATGAGTTCGTCCTTCCACAGGTCGCTGAGCTCGTCAGGCGCCGCCTGCAGAATCTGGCAAATGAGGAGAACTTTGATTGCGCCACTCCTGACCAGGTGCGCGATGGCCATCGCAGAGGCGCTATCCAGGTCTTCGATGTTGTCGACAAGAATGAGTGTGCGCTTCCCGTCTACCCGCCTGGTGAAGAGGTTCTGCAAACTTTTCAGAAGGATCAGCGGGTTGCCGACCGCATCGTCGTCGAGCCCGCTGAGGACGAAGTTGAGGGCGCCGTACGGCATGTCCGACGTAAGGACGCTGCCCCTGAGGTACAGCAGTTCGTACTCATCCTTGACGTCACTGGCTGCCCGTTGAGCCAGGACTGTCTTCCCGATGCCCGCAGGACCGGTGAGAACAGCTCCTCTGCTGTCCGGTTGTCCTACAGCCTCCCGAAGGATACTCAATTCATCATTCCGGCCAACAAGTGGCCACACTCCTTGCACCCCAAACATAGCGCCCCACTACATGGTGCAGGTCGGCACGGCGAGTCGTCCCAGCCCGACAATTGTTGAGAAGCGGTGTGTCGTCCCGCTTCCGGGTCATACGCTTGATGCAGTGGTAAATCCGGCATCATCCGTACTAGGGCACAACCCTACGCTGGATCCCCCGATAAGGCACGAAAAATCGCAGAAAACCTGTGATCGGGCTCATGGTTGATCCGGTGGCGCGTGGTCAGGGAGCCCACGGTAGGCTGACGGCGGGCTGGGGATCAGCCCGGTCTCAGGAGGCTGGCCGCCGTCGGCCCGACCGTAGGTTCACCGTTTCAGGTGAACGATGTCTCGCCAGCACGCCCGGCCTGGTTGACCTTGTCAGTCTAGGGAAATACCCCACCCGCGCACACGGGTAGTGGCTACTCGTTTTCCCGCGGACGATTACTTAACCCGCAGATCAGCCTTACGTACAGTTGTCACTGGGTGGGAATCCTGCTGCTGAAAGACCCCTGGAGAGTTCCTCCCGGCCACTAATTCCGAGCTTGAGATAGATCCGGTACAGGTGGCCTTCCACCGTCCTGCGGGACACGGTGAGGCTCATGGCTATCTGGCTGGATGCCGCACCGCGTGCGGCGAGCCTCGCGATCTCCAGTTCACGCCGGGTCAGCGCCACCCGGGCCATTGCCTCATCACTGATCGGGCCAGTGCGAACCCCGCCCACGACCGGGCGCAACTCCCGGACCTGCTGCAGGACGGCTCGCTGAGTTCGCCCTTCTCCCCGGGCGCCATAGCCGGCTGCGGCCCGAGCCAGGCATTCGGCCCCCAGCAGGCGCCGTCCGGACCTCAGGGCACTGGCAGCCGCTGCCATGAGCAGGGCCGGATCCTGCGAGGCTGTCGCCGCTGCCATCGTTCGAACAGCATCCGAGGAAGCCGCGCCCATCCTCTCCGCCAGCGCGCTGAATCGTTCAGCCGCGAGTGGATATTTCATCAGGAAGAGAAGTTCGAGAATTTCCGCTTCGGCGTGGACCAGGCCGAAGGACTGCGCTTCGTCCGCCCGCGCCAGCACCGCCGACGCGTTGTCGGGGCTCACCTCCGGCCAGGTCTGTGCGGCTGCAACATAGGCATCAGCGACCAGACTCTGCGGCAGCGAGCCGCGATACTGCAGCCTCCCGTAGTCCATCGCGTAGGTGTTGGCCCGCTCCAAATTTCCCACCAGCCTGTTGGCGAATGCAGCAGCTCCCAGGGCCAAGGGCAGGAGCAGCTCTGGGTCGCTTCGTCGCAATTCCTCAATCCCGTCGGCCAACAGGTCACAGCCGCGCATGATCCTTCCGCACCTTAATTCCATCACTCCTTCGAGGCTTCTCATCTCCCCTCCGAAGTAGTGCAGTTGGCGGGGCGCGTGCTGCTCATGCCATTGCAAAAGATCGGCAAACCCTGCTTCGTCGCGGGTCTGCAGCAGCAAAGCCCCAAGCCGGGCAGAAATGGCTCGATAATGCTCCGAGAGGATCCCGCCAGCTCCGGTCGCCGCTATCGAACGGAAGGTGAAATCCCTTGCGTCAACGGAGTGCCCCATTGCGCCGAGAGCCTCCCCAAGGACCTGCTGGGCCACCATGCCTGCCAGTGATTCCGGGGGGCTGTCCTTGAGAACCCTGCGCAGGCCTTCAATGGCAGCCCCGTACTTGCCAGCCAGGCTCAGAGCCACGCAGGTCAGAATTGCGGCGCCCTGCGTGGCATTCTTGTCCTGGTCCGGTGGCAACCCACGGGCAATTGTTGCCCAACGGCCCGCGATGTTCATTAGACCCTCGGGTCCCTGACCACACTGCAACGCTACCCTCGCCTCGGTCACCGCTGCCGCGGCCAGGACTTGCGGGTTGGCCGCCGAATCCTGCATTACGCCACGAATCTCAGTAGCGGCAGCAGCAGTGTTTCCCAGACCGAGGTAGCCTCGCGCCGTTTCCACCCGCGCCGCCATCGCGCATTCCGGCGACGTGACCGCGGCAGCGAACTGCTGCGCCAGACGGGGCGAACACCGGTCATTGGCAAGCTGCGCGGCTTCCAACAGGTCACTGTCAGCAATTGTGCAGCCCAAACTCATCTCCCAGGCCACTACGACGCTCATGCCTGCATCGTGGAGCAGTTCACTTCCCACGGGTGATCGCCGAAGCCCGGTCAGAATTTCAGCACGCCTTCCGGGCGGAATGAGGTCTCTGACCGCTTCGCCATACAATTTCGGTTCAATGGTGAGGCAACTTCTGTCGCTACCGTGGTGCCGCGAATAGGAGATGATCTTGCTGAGGAGGGCCTCTTCCAGACCGCCGGCATCGAGGAGGAGCCGGGCAGCCGCCGTCGGCATACATCCCAGCAGCGCAACAACCTCGACGGCGTGCCGCCCGGCTGGGCTGCAGCTCATGAGCATTGGCTTCACCTGGTTCTCAAGTACCTTCCCGGCCGAATTCGGCGCGCAGACCAGTGACCACACACCGTTCTGCTCAACCACCGATCGAGAGCCGCGGAGATGCGCGATCAGTGCTTTGGCTAGGTAGGGGTTGCCCTGAGACCAGTCCGAGACAAAGGTGACGCATCCGAGACTGACCCCGCCGCCCAGCTCCCGTCGACACAACTCGCCAGTCTGATCGCGGGTCAGCGGTACCAGTTCGAACCAGGCGAGCAGCCCATCCCGACATAAGGCGTGTAGCTCTTCAGGCTTGTTGCCCGAATCGGTCGACAGGACCAGGAGCCGGATTTCGCGGGCAACTGCAAGTTGACCAAGTAGATGGCTGGTTTCCTGGTCGAGGTGGTGGGCTTCCTTCAGGACGACGAGTATCGGGAGCATTCCGTTAGCTGCCAACGCCCGGAAGGCTGACCTGACCGTGCGGAGCACCGACAGCGGCGAGTCGGGGTCCGGGGGGAAGCTTCCTCTGAAGACCGGTCCCAGCGCACCATAGGGTACGCTCTCGAGCGATACATCCGCGTAGATCATGACGGGCACCACCCGATCCCCTAAATGGACGAGGACATCGTCGACTGCAGCAGACTTGCCTACGCCGGCTGCACCGCACACCAGAGCACCGCCGATCGCCGGGTCGAGGATGCTCGCCGCTATCGCCCGGATGTCGGCTGCCCGACCGACAAGCCCGGCAGGCCGGTTGAGAGTTCTCATGGGGTGGCCGACGCGCCGAGGGCGGCCTTGGCCAACAACTCTGTCCTCGTCCGGACGTGAAGTTTCGCGTAGGCCCGGTGGAGGTGCCCCTCGACCGTGCGGACGCTGACCCCTAGCCGCCGTGCCAGCTCCCGGTTGGTCCTGCCCTCCACCACCGCCTGCACCACTTCGGCCTCTCGGGTCGTCAGGGCTGCCAGCTGCCGGCGCGCGCCAAGCACCGTGCCGGGTGGCCCGATTATCCTGCGGACTCGTTCAGCCACATACGCTTCGGTGCCCGGATCGCCCGTCTGGGTAGCAAGCTGGGTTGCTGTTGCTGCTGCATCGCGGGCGAATAGCAGGTCCCCCAGGCCCAGCGCCAGATCCATTGCCTGCAATACCAGTTCGGCGTCGTCAGCATCGACACCTTTTGCATATAGCTGGCAGAGCGACGCATACCGGCCCTGGCAGGTGGCGCTCAGCAAGAGAATACTCGGCGCAACACCATGATCTCCCTGCCTCATTGCACTGCACAGGGCAATCAGTTGCCAGGTAACATTGCCGAGCGCTTTGTCCGCACAGCTCAGGGCCCGGAGTTCGAACGCAGCCCGTTCACCCGATACGGTGCCCTGCAGGGCGAGGGCACCGAAATGCCTGGTGAGCCTCCGCACGGACCAGGAGGCTGCGGGCGAGGCGATCGAGGCTAATGATAGGTAGTGATCAGCCCGCTCGGGGTCATCAGTCGAGTTGATCCATGCCAGGGCCGCTGCAGCCAGAGGCGCGACGCCCGCGGGATCGTGGATCTGAAGCTGGCGCAGGGCTGGGAGCAGCGCGCCCTCGGCTTCGGCGGGGTGGCCCCCTGCCGCGTAGATCAACCCCTCGGCGAGCTCCTCATAGGTTCCAGCGCCCCGGCCAAGATGCTCCGCTGATACGTCCAGCATGGCGTACAGGTTCCCCGCTGCTGCCTCAAGTGTTGCCAGGCTCACGGCGACCCTGGATGACAGTGCGGCCCCAACGTCGGTCTGGGGTAGCAATGCCTGTGCGGCCTCCTTCGCATCATCCACCCGGCCGGTGAACGCCAGGGCCTCGCACACGAGGACTGCTGCACGACGGCGTTTCCCCGAGTCGAGGACATTGGGATCAAATTCAGAAGACTGCAAATTGCTGAGCACCGTCCCGAAGCGGCCAGCGAAGGTATCGGCGATCGCACGGTCGAGGAATCCTTCTGCGGTTAGCCTCGATCGGTCGGGCCCGGACGGCGTGGACTCTTTCGCTCCGCTCCCCACCGCCAACTCGTCTGGCTTCCACAGTTGGACCTGGCTGGCGCGACCAAGGATCAGGTCGCTGAGCAGTGAACTGGTCACCGAAATGGTCGCCCATCGGTCAGTGTCAATGGACAGGATTCCAAGTTCCAGAAGCTCATCTAACGCGCCCAGACTATTGGTCGGGATGCTCTTCAGAGGGCTGGGGCCAGTTTCCGCCAGCCGGTGAAGAACGGCGCGCTGCGGTGGCAGTAGCGTGGAGAGTCGCTCAGCCAGGAGGCGTGCCGTGCGCGGGCCCGGATGAACTTCGGTAGTGGTCAGAACCCCGACGCCGCTGACGCACCGCAAAGCACCCGAGGCCAGGTAGTCATCAAGCAATGCGCCAAGGAGCCTGACGTTTCCTCCGCTGTGGCGGTAGAGCGCGAGCGATGACGCACGGGAGACAGGGTGTCCAAGCGCAGACCTGAGGTAGTTTGCGACGTCCTGGCGGGCTAAGGGTGGCAACTCGATCTGCCCTAGAGTTCCCTCTCGGTGCAGCCTCTGAAAGTACTCGGGCGCACCGGAAATACCTCTGCATGCGACGATCAGCCTGATGGTACCCGATTGCACCATCTGACCCAGCACTGTGGTGGAGGTTCCGTCGAGGTGGTTGGCGTCATCGACTATAACGATCACCGGTAGGCCGTGCGCCTGGTCTGCCAGCGCTCGGGTCAGCCCGTTGATCACCCCGACCGGATGGCCCCACGCTTCCTTCGGCAAATCGGTTAGGTGATCCCGTAGTGCGCCGTAGGGCTGTTGGCCGCTGACCGCCGCGCACCGTAGGTGGATAAGGTAGGCGGTGGCCCGCAGGCGGTCGACCACTGACCGCAGCATAGTGGTCTTGCCACTTCCCGCGTCGCCGGTGATGATGACACCGCGCACGCCGGATTCGGCAGTCAGCTGTTCGCCCACCGTATCGGCGAGCCGGTCGCGGACAGTCAGCACCCGGGAGGTCGGCCGTCCGAGCCCCGTGGCGGCTCCCGGAGGGTCGTCGTGTTCCAGGACGAGCAGCAGGGCAGGGGCGGGTTGGCAGGCGTACGTACTGACATCGACATTCATTGAGAGACCTGTTTCTTCGCATTCCCAGCGTGGTGAAGTACTGCACACGCTAGAACCCGGGCGGGCGTCACACATGAGTAGCGACTACTCGAGTTTCCCCAGCGGATTACGCAGCGACTACTCGGCCCCGTCGGCGCGGGATGCAGAGGGAGCCGGCTTGCGGGGCCCTCGTGGACGAGCCGGGAAGGCCGGGCTGATGGGCACAAAAAAAGGGACCGACGTTGGGATGGGGGTGGCCCAGTCTCAGAGGCCGCCCAACGTCGGCCCCCGCATTTGGGGCCTATTGGCCTGATCTAGCCAAGGCTTCGCGCGCCCTGACCGGTAATCGTGATTCTAATCTATACGCTATTTGCCCGCAGAGTGGAACTTCTGCTGTGCGCTGACAAGTCCCTCGTAAATCAGGGACTCGACTGCATCGGCTGCATCCTCGAACAGGAAGCTGAGTTCCTTTTTTTCGACAGTGCCGAAGTCCCGGAGGACGTGCTCGGCTGCGTCCTGCCGCCCGGGTGGCCGGCCCACACCTACCCTGACCCGCAGATAGTCCTTGGTGCCGAGCGCCTTACTCATGTCCCGGAGACCGTTATGGCCCCCCTCACCACCGCCGTATTTGAGCTTGACGGTGTTGAAGTCAATATCTATTTCGTCATGGACCGCTATGACGCGTTCGGGAGGGATGTCGTAGAAACGGCATAGCGCACTGACTGGCCCACCGGATAGGTTCATGAAGGTAAGCGGTTTGGCCAGTACCAGCCGGGGCCCGCCCAGACCCAGCCGGCCCTCCAGGACGGCCGCGTGCGCTTTGTGGCTTTTGAACTTCCCGCCCAGGCGTGACCCAAGGACGTCAAGAACCATCTGCCCGACATTGTGCCGGTTATGGCTGTAGTCGGGCCCAGGGTTACCGAGCCCGACTACCAGCCACGTATCAGTTGCCACAAGCGCGCCAGATGGGTGGCTACTCGCCTTCTTCTGACTTCTCGCCGGAGGCAGCTACAACGTCGCCTTCTGCAACGGTTTCGCCGTCGTCCTCGCCCAGGTCCTGGACGGTCGGCTCGCTGATGTTGACGATCAGGGTGTCGTCCTCGATCAGCAGGGTGACGCCCTTGGGCAGTTCGATATCGGACGCGTGAATGTGCTCGCCAACCGTCCGTCCTTCAACATTGACGGTCAGGGAATCCGGCAGGTGGGTGGCTTCTGCTTCAACCTGAACCGAGTTGTGCTCGAGGTTCATGACGGCGCCCGGGGCCAGTTCGCCTTCAACGTGGATAAAGACGTCGACGACGACCTTCTCGCCGCTACGAACGGTCAGCAGGTCGAGGTGCTCGACAATGCGCTTCAACGGGTTGCGGACAACGTACTTGGCGAGAGCCAGGTGCTCCTCCCCTTCGACGTCGAGGGTCAGCAGCGCATTGGAGGTCCTCAGGGCCAGCGTGGTTGCCTTGGAGGGAAGCAATACGTGGATGGGGTCGGCGCCGTGGCCGTAGATAACCGCAGGGATCTTGTTCTCGCGGCGTGCGCGGCGTGCTGCACCCTTACCGAATTCGGTACGAACTTCTGCTGGGAGCGTGAGGTCAGACATGAAATCTCCTGTTGTGGCGATGAGTGGATCGTTGCCAGGGTCACGATCGTCAGCTGTCTAGAAACAGGTCATCGTCAACACAATCCGTGTCGGACGTCAGTCGCTAGCCACCGTCGATCACGGAACAGTTCCCGGGTCTTCCCGGGATGCTCCCTCGCCTAGGCATCGGGATCAATGGTACAGCACGTTCGCCTGGGCATCGACCGGGCCCACGGATGATCGCCCGAAACTGGCTGACCTCCCCTCATCATCCTCTAATGTGTGAGGCATACCGTTAAAAGCTGATGGAACCCGTCGGATTCCTCACGGAATCCCGGGCCAGCCCGACAAAGGATCACCATGCGAATTTCTGTTATCGGTTGCGGCTACCTTGGCGCTGTTCACGCGGCGTGCATGGCGAAATTGGGGCACGACGTCGTCGCCATCGATATTGATGAGCGGAAGATTGCCGAGTTGCAAGCCGGACGATCGCATTTTTTTGAGCCCGGCCTCCCTGAACTCCTGGACGAGGTGCTGCAGACCGGCCGGCTCAAGTTCAGCGCTGACATCGCTGACGCGCGTGGGGCCCAGGTCCACTTCCTCTGCGTGGGGACCCCGCAGCGGAAAGGCGAGTATGCGGCTGACCTGCGGTACGTCGATGCGGCGTTTGCGTCTCTCGCGGATTCACTCGAGGCGGGGAACCTGGTTGTCGGCAAGTCGACTGTTCCGGTGGGCACCGCTGCGCGGCTCGCCGATGACCTGGCTGAGCGGTTCCCCGAGGCGAGTCTCGCGTGGAACCCTGAGTTCCTCAGGGAGGGCTTCGCCGTCAAGGACACGCTCAGCCCCGACCGGCTGGTGTACGGGGTTCCGGCCGGGGAAGCCGGCGAGCAGGCAACAGCGATGCTCGACGAAGTGTACGCGGGGCCGATGGGTTTGGGCACCCGGCGGCTGGTCGCCGACTACGCCACCGCGGAACTGGTGAAATCGGCGGCCAACTCGTTCCTCGCCACGAAGATTTCCTTCATCAACGCCATGGCGGAGGTGTGCGACGCCGCCGGCGCTGACGTCACGCTGCTGGCCGACGCCCTCGGGATGGATGACCGGATCGGCAGGAAGTTCCTCAACGCGGGTATAGGCTTCGGCGGTGGCTGCCTGCCCAAGGACATTCGTGCCTTCATGGCCCGGGCCGGGGAGCTGGGGGCTGACCAGGCGTTGACGTTCCTCCGCGAGGTGGACGACATCAACCTGCGGCGCCGGATCCGGGTGGTTGAGCTGACCCGCCAACTTGTCGGGGGTTCCCTTCTCGGAAAACGGATCACCGTGTTGGGTGTGGCCTTCAAACCGAACAGCGACGACGTCAGGGACTCTCCGGCGCTGAGCATTGCCGCGCAACTTCAGCTCCAGGGCGCCGACGTGACGGTGACCGACCCTGAGGCCCTGACCAATGCCCGTGGCCGCTTCCCCGAGTTGACCTATGAGCCCGACTTCGACGCTGCCGTCGCCCACGCCAACGCGGTGCTGGTCCTCACCGAATGGGACCAGTACCGTTCGCTCGAGCCAGCCGCGTTGGCCCTCCGGGTGGCAAGCAAGAACATCCTCGACGGCCGGAACGTGCTAAGTCCCGCCGAATGGCGCGCGGCGGGGTGGAACTATCAGGGCATCGGGCGCCCGTAGCGGGCGCCTCCTGCCCTGAACCGTGTCCCTACGCGATACCGTCGAAAAGGCTGGTGACCGATCCGTCGTCGAACACTTCACGAATGGCCCGCGCAATCAGGGGTGCGATGGACAGCACGGTGAGCTGCGGGAACCGTTTTTCGGAGGGAATGGGCAGGGTGTTTGTCACCACTACCTCCCGGGCGCCGGATTCGGAGAGACGGCGTGCCGCCGGGTCGGAGAACACCGCATGGGTCGCCGCGATGATCACGTCTTTGGCCCCGGCATTCTTCAGCACCTGGACTGCGCCGGAGATGGTTCCGCCGGTATCGATCATGTCGTCGATCAGCACACAGGTCCGACCCTCGACCTGACCCACCACCTGCTTGGACACCGCCTGGTTGGGGACGGTCAGGTCGCGGCTCTTATGCACGAAGGCCAGCGGTGAACCGCCGAGCCGCTCGGCCCACTGCTCAGCTACCCTGACCCGGCCGGTGTCCGGGGACACCACCGTGACGTTGTCGGCGTCGACCCGGGTGCGGATGTAGTCGGCGAGCAGCGGAATGGCCATCAGATGGTCGACCGGCCCGTCGAAGAAGCCCTGAATCTGTGAGGTGTGCAGGTCAACGGACATGAGCCGGTTGGCTCCGGCCGTCTTATACAGATCCGCGACGAGGCGGGCGGAGATCGGTTCGCGGCCGCGGCCCTTTTTGTCCTGGCGGGCATAGGGGTAGAACGGGGAAACCACAGTGATCCGCTTGGCTGAGGCCCGCTTCAGGGAATCGATCATGATGAGCTGTTCCATCAGCCAGTTGTTCAACGGCGCCGGGTGAGCCTGGATCACGAACACGTCGGTGCCGCGGACACTTTCGCCGGACCGGACGTAAATCTCACCGTTCGCGAAGTCGTAGGCGGAGATGGGCAGCAGCTCAGTGCCGAGTGCCGCGGCAATTTCCTCGGCCAATTCCGGGTGTGCCCGCCCTGAAGCCAGGACCAGTTTCTTCTCGCCGCGTGCGGTGATCTCGCTCATGAACTGTCGCTTTCGTCAGTGCTCTTGGTACTGCTGGTAGGTTCAGCAGCCGGGTCAGTGGTGGCCGATTTCTGAGCTGCAGCCGCCGCATCGGCTGCGGAACTGCCGGGACGTTTGGCCTGCACCCAGCCCTCCGAGGTGCGCTGCGGCGCAACGCTGAAGGCCAGCGCTCCCGGCGGGACGTCGTTGCGCACAATCGCGCCCGCACCGGTGTAGGCACCATCACCGATTGTCACTGGCGCCACGAAAACCGTATTGGAACCGGTGCGGACATTGCTGCCGATGGTGGTGCGGTGCTTGTTGACCCCGTCGTAATTGGCGGTGATATTGCCGCAGCCGATATTAGTGTTCTCGCCGATCTCGGTGTCCCCCGCATATCCGAGGTGCGACAGCTTTGATCCGCGGCCAATGATGACGTTCTTCGTCTCGTAGAATGCGCCGATCTTCCCGCCTTCACCCAGCACCGTGCCGGGACGCAGGTAAGTGAACGGGCCAACAGAGGCGCCGGCGCTAATCCGTGCGCCGGAGCCGTGGGTCCGGAGCACCGTGGCACCCTCGCCCACCACCACATCGGTGAGGGTGGTATCAGGGCCGACGACGGCGTCGCGCGCAATCTCACAGACGCCGTGGAGCTGGGTGCCCGGCAGGATTGTGACGTCCTCCGCCAGGTGCACCGAGGTATCAATCCAGGTGGAGCCGGGGTCAACGATTGAAACCCCGGCGCGCATCCAGCGGGTCAGGGTGCGGCGGTTGAGCTCGGCGCCGAGGGCTGCAAGCTGGACCCGGTCGTTGGCGCCCTCGACCTGCCAGGGATCATCGGAAACGACGGCGGCCACCCGGCCGCCCCTGGCTGAGGCGATGCCGAGGACGTCGGTCAGATACATTTCACCCTGAGAGTTACCTGCCGTGACTGATGTGAGCGCGTTGCGCAGGGTTGTCGCGTCGAACGCGTAGATGCCCGAGTTGATTTCGTGGATGGACCGCTGGGCGTCGGAGGCGTCCTTGTGCTCGACGATGCCGGTGACGGTGCCGTCGTCGGCCCGCAGGATCCGGCCATAGCCGGTCGCGTCCTTAAGGACGGCGGTCAAGACGGTCACCGCGTTGTCTTGCGTGGTGTGCGCCGCGACGAGCTCGGCCAGAGTGTCGGCGGTCAGCAGCGGTACGTCGCCGTAGGTGACCACTATCGTGCCATCGAGGGGGGCTTCACCCGCCTGATCCAGCGCCGCAAGCGCTACCTGCACCGCGCGACCAGTACCTGGCACGTCGTCCTGGTCCACAATGAGTGCCTGCTCATCCAGGCTGGAGATATGGCTGGCGACGAGGTTCCGTTCGTGCCGGACCACCACGGCCATTGCCTCGGGGACCACACCGCGGGCGGCTGCCATCGCATGTCCCACCATCGACCTGCCGCCGAGGGTGTGGAGGATCTTCGGTGTCCGGGATTTCATCCGGGTCCCGGCTCCTGCTGCGAGCACGATGACGGCTGCTGGCCGCAGGACTCCTGTCACTGAATCTGATGTCTGGTGGTGCGTGTTTGAGGTCTGCGGACCCATTGAGGAGACACTCCTGCCTGTAGTTTCGCTGTCAACCGGAAAAGTACAGGCTCACACCGGCAATACTACCCGCGGCACTACTGCCCTACAGTTCCGCCCATAGGATTCGAACCTATACTCCACAGCTCCAAAGGCTGGGGTGCTGCCATTACACCAGGGCGGACTACGCCTGAGGAACTGCCAAATTTCCGTCACGAAGCGCGGTTATCCAGTTTGCCATGAGTCGGGTGCATCCTGCGACTTGGAAACCCCTCCGGGCTGTTCCCTGGGTGGGGACAGGACTCCTTTCCGGCCCTCCCTTCCGGTTCTGCTTTTCCGGCTTGCGCCTCCCTCTTCGCCGAACCGTGAGCTCTGGTGGGTCATCGGGCCTGTGAGGGCCCGATCTAACGCCTCAGCGGGTGGGTTGTGGTTCCCTTTATGCCGCCGATCCAAAAACTTTGATCTGCCAGGAAAAATAGTTCAAAATTCTTTTCCGGGTGCCTTCCTGCGGACCTTGTTTTGTCAGTGCCCGATGATGGAATGAAGGTATGAAAAGCAGTACAGCTTCTCCTACCGGAACGGGATACCCTCCCGAATCCGGCCCGGACTCCGGCTCCAGTAGAGGGCCCGCAGATACGTCTGCGGGTACGTCCACGGGGGCGTCCGCGGGTGGGTCCTCGAACACGCCCGGCGGGACGCCCGGCGGGGCGTCGGGTGGGGCGTCTGGCGGGGCGTCTGGTGGGTATGGTCCGGGGGGTCCGTTGGGCGTCGGCGCGGTGTGGACCGCCCCGGCGGCTGATCGGGAAGCGGCAGCTGATCGGCCGGTGTTGATGGGCGGG
>NZ_JBTNDE010000026.1:0-47567 GCF_054511155.1 Arthrobacter glycogeni
GAACGAACGCGTCGAAGTCCCTGCCACCCGCGACGAAATCGAGCACCTGGCCGCCACCATGAACGAAATGCTCGGACGCCTTGAATCGGCAGACCAGGCGCAGCGCCGTTTTGTCACCAACGCCAGCCACGAATTGCGCAGCCCCCTGGCAACCCTGACCACCGGACTGGAAATCGCCGCCGCGGATACCACCGGGCACACCTGGCGGGAAACCACCGGAATCCTCCAGACCCAGACCCGGCGCATGAGCTACCTGGTGGAGGACCTGCTCACGCTGGCCAAACTCGACGACGCCGGGCTGCGCTTCACAATGGCTGACGTAGACCTCGACGACGTACTGCATGAGGAGATCATTAGACTCAAATCCGTTTCCACCCACACGGTGAGTGCACGCCTGATCCCGGTGCGGGTCACCGGCGACGCCAACAGGCTGGCACAGGTCTTCCGAAACGTCCTGAACAACGCAGATCGGCACGCAACCACACGGGTGGACATCAACCTCACCACCGATGGCGGATCAGCAATCATCACCGTCGACAACGACGGCGACACCATACCGGCCGACCAGCGGGAGAAAGTGTTTGACCGGTTCGTCCGTCTCGATGCCAGCCGCACCCGTGAAAGCGGTGGCAGTGGACTCGGCCTGGCCATCAGCCGCGAAATCCTGCGCGCCCATGACGGCAACATCCACGCCACCGAAACGCCAGAACACCGCACCCGTTTCCGCCTCACCGTCCCGCTGCAAACCCTCGCCCCGAAGACACCCCAACGCCAGACACCTCACCGCCAGACACCTCACCGCCAGGCAGCTGAGGACCAGATAGCCCAAGACAGGGCAGGCAGGGACCATCCGGCGCAGGACACTACCTCGTGAGTCAGATCATCGACTTCATCATGTCCCTGTCGGGGCCACTGGTGTATGTGATCATCGGTGCCCTTACTTTCGGTGAAGCAGCCGCGTTCATCGGGCTGGTCCTGCCCGGAGAGACAGCGTTGTTCATCGGAGGGGTGATCGCCAGCCAGGGACACATCAACCTCGGAATCATGCTCGCCGTCGCCGTCCTGGCCGCCATCGCCGGGGACTCCGTCGGCTACGAAATTGGACGGCGGTTCGGGCCGGCGCTAAAAGATAGTCGAGCCGGCAGGTTCGTCGGGGCCGAACGCTGGGCTAAGGGTGAACAGTTCCTCTCCCAACGCGGCGGAAGTGCGGTCCTGATCGGACGGTGGGTCGGTTTGCTGCGCGCCCTGGTGCCCGCGCTGGCAGGCATGGGACGCATGCCCTACCGAACCTTTTTCCTCTACAACGGCATCGGCGGCACCATCTGGGCCACCACCGTAGTGCTCCTGGGTTACTTCGCCGGCCAGTCCTATAAAACGGTCGAACAGTACCTCGGCAGGGCCAGCCTGATCCTCACTCTGATCCTCGCTGGCCTCCTCCTGATTGCCCTTGTCGTCCGTTTCGCTCTGCGCAACAACCAGTGGACACAGCAGCAGGTGCGCAAGCTGCGCACCTCCCGATCAGTCGCAGCGATTCGCAAAGTTATTGCCCCCGCCGCAGCGGGCCTGCGCACGAGGCAGGGCTTGGCCGCGGTCGGGGCTGCGCTGCTGACCGTGATGCTGATTTCCGCCGGATACACCCTGCTAAGCCGGATGTCCCCGACCGGTCAGGCGCTGCAGGGGATCAATCAACCAGTCCTGGCTTGGTTCACAGACCATCAGGACGACGAATTCACGATCCTCATGGGCATTATTACCGTCCTCGGTCATCCGGCCGTCGTCGCCATGGCCATCGCCGTCACCGCTGTCGCCCTCCCACACAGCGGCATCCGCAGCGCTGTGGTGCCCGCTGCAATCACCGCAGCTGGGGCCATCATCATCACCGCTGCCGGTCACCTGGCGGCCGCCGGAACCCCGGCCCCGGTGCATTCCAGTCAACTGGGCATCTCGTTGACCGCACCGGCAGGTACAACACTGATTTCCACCGCCATTCTCACTACCGCCGCCTGGTTCCTGATCCGCCAGCACGATTCGTGGACATCGAAGGTAATCCTTTTGGCAGGCCTGGTGTCCGTCACCGCACTGCTCGTCCTCAGCCACCTCTACCTTGCCGGGCAGCAACCCACCGACACCATCCTCGCCTGGGCCGCAGGAACCTTGTGGGCGCTGGCCCTTTCCGCCCTGATCAGTGCTGCCCGGGCCCACCAGCCACGATTGGCGGGCCCCGCTGCCCAGACACAGTAACTCGCCGATGTGTGGTCCTCTGCTCAGGTGTTTTTCAGGAATCATGGGCGAAGATGTACTCGAACCCAAAGACGGCAG
Source organism: Arthrobacter glycogeni (assembly GCF_054511155.1). Taxonomy (NCBI): domain Bacteria; kingdom Bacillati; phylum Actinomycetota; class Actinomycetes; order Micrococcales; family Micrococcaceae; genus Arthrobacter; species Arthrobacter glycogeni. Next base: position 2,320 of record NZ_JBTNDE010000026.1, read on the forward strand.
GACCAGCAAGCAGTACCAGAATGGAAGGCAGAACGAGATGCGACGCGAACCAGAACACCCCAGGACCGCATGGGGGAAGAGAGCGCTTGTCCTCGCCCTGGTCGCCGGGTTGAACCTTACCGGGGCGGGGGCTGCGCTGGCCGCTGACTTTCAGCCCGGTCAAACCCAGGCATCGGCGTCCACCGTCCACCACAGTGTCCCCGCCGCCCCGGCAGGGAAAACGCAGCCGGCAGCTGGAAGCCCGCAGGTGTCCGTCGGCAATCAGCCCCAGGAACCGCATACCGAGGTGGACAACAGGATCCGCGAAGGTGAAGGACGCGCAACCCGCCGGACCGACGAGTCAACCCTCTAACGCAAAACCGTCAGGCAGCCGCTGCCTCGCCTGGGGACAGAGTCATCAGAACCCGGCGCCCCCAAGTCTCATCACAACCTGCAGCCCGCCGGCGTTGCCCGGCCAGTGCTTGACCAGCGCGTCCGGCCCCGCTCGACGAATGATGAAACGAAGCATTAGAGCCACGATGATCACGTCGTCCGCGTAGCCGATAACGGGTAGGAAATCCGGAACGACATCGGTGGGCACGAGTAGATAGACCAGCAGTAGGACAACTCCGGCGCGGACACCCGCAGGTTGGGATTTGTCCGCCGCGAGGGACCTGAGAAGCCGCAGAAGGTCCGGCAGCAGTCTCAGCGCATCCTTCATGGTGAGTGTGTCCGGGTGCTTTCGGGCATAGCACCACAGCAGGATCAATAGCACCGCATAAAGGGCCATCAGTCCACCGATGACCACCAGCGCGCTCTGCCACCAGACAAACGCAGCCGGCTCGTCTCCGTTCACTGGCCGCTGAGCCCGAGCCGCTGGTCATCCAGGCAGGGTGAACGTTTTCCCGCAGGCGGTCCGAAGGATCGGCGGCAGGTACACCGCGGGCCTTTAACCGCGGGCAGGGTCAACCAGATGAACCGGTGCAGGTTGTTGTAATCACCGAAGTCCAGCACGGCTCCGTCGATTTTCGGTGCAAGATCATTGCTGACGCTAAGCTGAATTGCCGTGAGGTCGTGTTCCTGGGCAGGGGGACCGGCGCCGCGATCCCGACGGTCGGCGCTTGTCCCGGGGATAGGGGACAGGGTGCCGAAAACCGGCTTCCGAGGAAGGACGAGGGAGAAAAATAAGCCCTGCGAGCGGCAGCCCCCCGATCCCTGGAAGCAGTGAAGGACGCCGCCAAAGACTTCGATCATCTCGAGAGCGGGCGTGGTGATCCGGAAAGTGTGACCACGCGGGAGGGTAGCCTGGGCAGCAGCCCGTGGTAGTCGTGGCGTGCTCATTGGAAAGGGCCGTTAATCAACATATCTCCACCGGTAACGACAATGAAATAGCTCGAGTCCTGCCCGCGGTATTGAATCCCCGCGGCGCAGTAGTTTCTAGATGGTTGAGGGAGGGGCTGAGCAGCTGACCCTCCGCCCCTCTCTCCTGGCAGGCTAAATGTCTTTGGCGTTGTTTCTGCGGCCGAAGACGTAGGCGACGGCTGCGGCCAGTACGACGACGACCGCGGCGATAGTGATGATCATCCCGGTGGCTGTTCCTTCGTCCTGGCTTGCCGAGGCAGCTTCGACTGTTTCTGGGCTGCTCGTGCTATCGGCGCCGGCTGGTTCTCCTGCAGTCGCGCCGTTGGTGGGTGTTTCGTCGCCCGCTGGGGCGCCGGTCTGTTCGGCGGCACTGGGTGTGGCTTCAGGCGTCGCTGCTGCGGATTCCTCCTCCGGGGAATAGGTGAAGGTGTAGGAGCCCTCGATGGGATGGCCGTCGGCCGAGACTGTTCGCCAGTCGACCGTGTAGTCGTCCTCGTGTTCGAGTGAGACGGCGGTGGAGATGGTGGCTCCGTCGACGGCCACTTCGCTGGAGCTGGAGGGGTGTCCGTCGCCGGCGGTGACTTCGATGAAGCTGGTAGTCACGCCTTTGCTGCTCTGTGGTTCCGCGGTGAGCGTCAGGGAAACGGTCCCGGGATCCTCGGTAATGGTTTCACCCTCGGCCGGCGAGGTCGAAACAAGCGAGTCGTGCGCCTGGGCTGGGGCGGTTCCCAGGAATCCGGCCATCATCAGGGTGAGAGCGGCAATGGATGCGGGCACGGCAATCGCGCGCGGTGAGAATGTATTCATGGTCTAAACCTTTCGGTGGCCGCATGGTGCGGCAGATAGCGGGGGGAGGTGATCCGGGATCGATGTGAGGCGCACTTGTTCGCGTGAAGCTAGGCGGTGGCCGGGTTCATCCAGGAGGGCGGTCCCCGCAGTTCGAAGTGATACATTCGGCGAGCCCGTCGAAGGATCACCGGGGTTCGCCGGGCAACCAGCCTGGGGGCGCCGGTCGGCAGGAGAGCTACGGGCCGCAGGATGTTCAGCAGTGGGGCCAGCCATTGTCGGATCCCGAAAAGGGCCTTATCGCCTTTCGCCAGAACCAATGCTGTGAGCAAGACAGCGGTGAGGTGTGCAATGAACATGAGGCCTGCGGGGTGTTCCATGACGTATCCCGGGAGCGCCTGGGCCGATCCGGCGCAGCTCACCGGCTCATGGTGCGGTAGACCCGCCGAGACGGACGGCAGGCAGCGGCCCGGGAGGGACAACGCCGTGAAGGCGCCATGCAGGCTCACCTGTCCCGCGCCCATCAGCGCGATCAGCATGAGGAACGAGAACCGGCGCCCAGACAAGGCCGCAACAGGAACAACCGACACCGCGCCCAGGACTGCCAGAATGCCGGGCGGGGGCAATACTTCACCACCGAGGACATGCGCTCCGGCGGCAATGGAGAAAATCGCTGCCGTGATGCCCAGTGAACGAGGAACGCGCAAGAGCCCGGAACTGTTCATGTGCGGTCCTCCCTCGCGTATTTGGGGGTGTTTTGACTCTGGTGGTTGTTCACTGCTGCTACGCCGAATGATTGGAACGGACCGATCAGTCGTGGGTGGGCTCGCCAGTGACCTGGTGATCAGCGTGGTTCATGCCTTCCTGTACCAGCCGGGCCAGGTGTCCGTCGACGATGCTGTAGACCACATGGCGGCCTTCCTTATGGGTGGTCACCAGACCGGAGAACCGTAGTTTCGCCAGATGTTGGCTCACTGATGTGCGCGATGCTCCGGTCTGGTCTACCAGCGACCCTACGTCGGCCTGTTCCTGAGCGAGCAGCCACAGGAGGTGAAGCCGGGTGGGATCGGCGAGCATCCTGAATACTGCCGCACCCGCCTCAAGGCGAAGGGTGTCAGGGGTGCCGGAATGGTGCAGGCTCGGCGCCGGACGGATTTCACGCTCGGTCATTCAGTGTGCTTTCTGTGCTGCTGGAACCTCGTCAAGACTCGGGCGCTGGTCGCGGGGCCACAACCGCAACGCTGCCAGCGTTCCCAGTGTAGCCAAGACAGCCAGTACGACAGCTGCGGCGGGTTGCCCGGCGGCCTCACCAACCCACCCGGCAATCGGGTAGGTGAGGATAAAACAGGCATGTGAGAGGGAGAACTGGGCGGTGAAGAGGTATGCGCGGGTGCTGTCGGTGGCGGCGCGCCGCAGCAGCCGCGCCGATGGGGTATTGATCATCGAGGTGCCCGCGCCCAATACGGTCCACAGTACGAGGAGGAGGAGCCAGGAGTATTCAGTCCAGGCGATCACCGCCGCCGCTGAGATACCCAATGCCAGAACAACGCCCCCCAGGACCATGAGGGTGCGGTCCGGTATCCGCTCCAGGAGCCGTGGGGCGGCGAGTGCAATCACCATCGACCCTGCGCCGTAGCAGGCCAGAGCTACAGCCAGATCAGTGTTTGACCCGTCAAACACGTCCAGGGCATAGACGACCGTGTTGACGAGCACCAGTGCTGTCCCGGTGGCCACCACCAGGTTCAGGGCCAATAGCCCCCGCAGCGACGGGTCGCGCAGGAAAATCCGCGTACCCAAGGTGGTCCGGTGCCACAAGGACCCGGACCGTTCCACCGCAGGAATCTGCGGAAGCACAGTGGTCACCACCATCAGGGCGGACAGGAGGAACCCAGCCATCGTTCCCATGAACAGGTTGTTGTAGGTCATGAACGTCAGCAACAATGCAGCGATCACCGGACTGAGCAGCGACTCGAGGTCATAGGCCAAACGGGAGAGTGACAGGGCCCGCGTGTAATCCTTCTCCTTCGGCAAAATCACCGGAATAAGTGCCTGAAACGCCGGGGTAAACGTGGCCGACGCCGATTGCAGGAGAAACACCAGCACATAAATCTGCCAGACCTGGTCAATGAAGGGCAAGGCTAACGCGATTGCGGCACGCACCAGATCCGCTCCCACCAAAACGGCTTTACGCGGTAACCGTTCAACCAGGGCAGCCATCACTGGCGCCACAAAGACGTAGGCGAGCATTTTGATCGTCAATGCTGTCCCCAACACAGCGCCGGCCTGCCCACCAGCCAGATCGAAAGCCAACAGGCCCAGGGCCACCGTCAGCAAGCCCGTTCCTACCAGGGCGACGATCTGCGCCGTGAACAACTTCCGATACGCTGCGACCTTTAGAACCTCAAGCATGCCAATCCTGTCCGCTGAAAACCTGTAGTGAAAAACTCCTGAATCAATATATAGCATTAAGTGCACACTCATGCACCTATGGTGACGGGAAGCAATGCTATCTGACGAGCGTCAAGACTACCCCTCACCATTGTTCTACACTGTGTAGAAGTTGTCATTTCTACACAGTGTAGAAATCCTGGATGGGTGGGCGCCTGCCCTGATTGGTTCAAAGGAAGTTGTATGGAAGCCCTGGAGCTTGCCCGTTGGCAATTCGGAATCACTACCGTCTACCACTTTCTGATGGTGCCCCTCACCATCGGGCTGGGCCTGCTGGTGGCCATCATGCAGACCCTGTGGGTTCGGACCGGGAAAGCGCAATATCTCCGGATGACCAAATTCTGGGGAAAGCTGTTCCTGATCAACTTCATCATGGGGGTTGCCACCGGGCTGGTCCAGGAATTCCAGTTTGGGATGGCCTGGAGCGAGTACTCCCGTTTTGTCGGCGACGTATTCGGAGCACCGCTCGCGATGGAGGCTCTCCTCGCGTTTTTCGTCGAATCGGTCTTCCTCGGCCTCTGGATCTTCGGATGGGACCGCCTCCCCAAAACGCTTCACCTGGCCGCCATCTGGGGTGCGAGTGTCGCCTCGATCATGTCCGCCTACTTCATTCTTGCCGCCAACTCGTGGATGCAGCACCCGGTCGGCGTCGAAATGGTCGACGGTCGCCCGGTCCTCGTTGATATCTGGGCCCTGACCAACAACACCCTGTTGGTCGCGTTCCCACACACCATCCTGGGTGCCTTCTCGGTGGCCGGCGGGTTCCTGCTCGGGATCAGCTGGTACCACCTGTGGAAACGTCGCCGCGACGGCATCGATACCATCGCTCCAGATGGGAAAGTCATCGTCGGGAGCGTCGAGCGCACGGGCCGGGATGCTGCCGACCACCAGGTCTGGCTCCGGTCGCTACGAATCGGCGCCGTCGTCGCCGTGGTGTCCTTCGCTGGCGTTGCGGTGACTGGTGACCTCCAGGCCAAACTGATGTTCGAGCAACAACCCATGAAGATGGCGGCAGCCGAGGCTGCCTGCCACGACGGGACCGGATTCTCAGTCCTGTCAGTCGGCAACCTGGGCTCCCAAGACTGCGACGGCATCGTCGCAGTCGTTGAAGTCCCCGGCATGCTCTCCTTCATGGCCAACGGCGACCTCACCACTGAGGTTCAGGGGGTCAGCTCCCTGGTGCCGCAGTACCAGGAACAGTATGGAACCAACCTCCCGGATGATCCGATGTACGGGGAACGCGCCGGCATGGAAATCGACTATGTGCCGGTCATGGAAGTCACCTATTGGGGTTTCAGGATGATGATCGCGTTCGGCGCCGTCGCCGCATTCGCGGCAGCAATGGCTCTGGTTCTAACCCGCCGAGGGACGGTCCCCGAGTCGAAACGACTGATGCAGCTCGCCGTCGTCGGGATCCTCGCGCCCTTCGGTGCCAACGCGGCCGGCTGGATCTTCACGGAAATGGGGCGACAGCCGTTCGTAGTGGCCCCCAACCCTGACCCCAACGGTGTCGATAGCGTGTTCATGTTCACTGCCGCGGCCGTATCGCCTGGGGTGTCGACGGCCGAGCTTGCGGCGTCACTCATCACCTTCACTGCCGTGTACAGCGTGTTGCTGGTCGTTGAGGTGAGGTTGCTGGTCCGTTACGTGCGTGGAGGGGTCCCGTCCGCCATGCCGGAACTGCTTCCCGCCCATGACGAGCCCGACGACGACGGCGGAGACGCCGCAGCGAGAAAGAAGGGCGACGACGATGTGCTGGCGTTCGCTTACTAAACCTGTGGGCCCCGCGACGAACGCGGCGGTCCTGATCGAACGTCTGGAGACTTGAGATGGAATTCCTTCCCACCCTGTGGTTTGTGATCATCGCGTACCTCTGGACCGGGTACCTCCTCCTTGAGGGGTTTGATCTCGGCGTCGGCATGCTGATGAAGCTGTTCGCCCGCACCGACCAGGACCGCCGGGTGCTCCTTAATACCGTAGGACCGGTTTGGGACGGCAACGAAGTGTGGCTCATTACAGCTGGCGCGGCGACCTTCGCGGCCTTTCCCTTCTGGTACGCGTCGCTCTTCTCGACCCTGTATCTGCCTCTTTTGCTGGTTCTGATCGGATTGATCTTTCGCGCTGTCGGCTTCGAGTACCGGGGGAAAGGCGATACGGAGGCATGGCGCAACCGGTGGGACTGGGCCATCGCGCTCGGGTCGCTGGTGTCAGCGTTTGGCATCGGTGCGGCTCTTGCCCTCACAACGACGGGGCTGCCCATCAATGCCAATGGCGACCGGGAAGGGGGAGCCTTCGTTTGGTTGAACGGCTACGCGGTCCTTGGCGGATCAGCTGTCGTGCTTTTCAGCCTGATCCATGCCCTGGGGTTCCTGGTGCTCAAAACCGATGGCGACATCCGCGACCGTGCGCGGCGACAATTTCTCAGGTGGCTACCACTGGGGTTACTGCCGATGGCGGGCTGGGCCATCGGGGTGCACGCCGCCGGTGGCAAAACCATCACCATGCTCACGCTAGTGATCGCCGTGGTTGGCGCTGCCTCTGCGTGGACCATGGCGCGCCGGCGCCGGGATGGGTGGAGTTTCGTCGGGATGGCTGTCTTCCTTGCCGCTGGCACCACCACGATTTTCACGGCCGCGTTCCCCGTGGTCCTGCCGTCGACCCTGGACGCCGCGTTTGACCTCACGGTTTCCAACGCATCATCCTCGGGGTACACGCTGGGAGTCATGAGCGTCGTCGCCCTCGTGGGGTTGCCCGCCGTGCTCCTCTACCAGGGCTGGACCTACTGGGTGTTCCGCAAGCGTGTCAGCCGTAGCCAGATCCCGGCCGCGCATGCCGTGACAGCACAGTGAGACCCGCGCTACCCGTTGGTGCGGCCAGCAGACGCGCCCTCTACCTCCTCGGCCTGCTCGCGGCGCTGAAGGCGGCTGGCCTGGTCCTGATTGCCCAGGCCGTGGCTTCCGGCATCGCATCCCTCGCAGTTTCCGACGCTGCAGGAAGCATCGACTGGCCGGTTATCTTCGTGCCGGGGATCGCCGGAGCCGTCCTCCGGGCGCTGGCCACCTGGTGGCAGGACACCGTTGCCCAACGGGCCGCCACCCATTCCAAGGAGGAGCTGCGATCAGCAATCACCACCCGCGTGCTGAACGACGGCGGCACCTCGGCGGACGCCGGGACCGGCGCTCTCAGCGTGCTGGTCACCCGGGGGCTCGACGGCCTCGACAACTACTACACCAAGTACCTGCCCGCGCTCGTGACCTGCGCTGTGGTTCCGTTGCTGATTGGGGCACGTATAGTCGTCGCCGACTGGCTCAGCGCCGTCGTCATCCTGGTGACGGTGCCCCTGATCCCCGTGTTCATGATCCTGATCGGCCAGCATACCCAGGACAAGGTACAGGAGGCCTCGGCGTCGCTGAACCGGCTCTCCGACCATCTCCTCGAACTGTCCCGCGGACTGCCGGTGCTCGTGGGGCTGGGCCGGGCTGGCAGTCAAACCCGTGCCCTGCGGGACGTCGCCGGGCAGTATCGAACCAAGACCCTTGAAACGTTGAAGGTTGCGTTCCTGTCTTCCCTTGCCCTGGAACTGATCGCCACCATCTCGGTGGCACTGGTCGCGGTGGTCATCGGAGTCCGGCTCATCGGCGGAGATCTGAGCCTCGAGATCGGCCTGCTGGCCCTGATCCTCGCCCCCGAGTGCTACCAACCGCTTCGCGACCTGGGCGCGGCGCACCATGCGAGCGAGGACGGCCTTGACGCGCTTGAGCGGTCCCGCCGGATCACCGACGCACCAGCGGTCCGCGTGCTACTGCCCGACACCGGCGCGCCAGCGAACGCCTCAGCGGTCTCCGTCAGCGGCCTCACCATCGGGTACGACGGGCGGGACGGAAACCTGGTTTCAAACCTCGACTTCATATTGGGTGCAGGAACGATCACCGCCCTCACCGGAGCCAGCGGTACCGGAAAAACCTCAGTGCTGGAAGTACTGGCCGGTCTCCGCGGGGACGGGGCAGGTATGCGGGTTACCGGAACCATCACGGGGGTGCGACGGCAACAGATCGCCTGGATTCCGCAGCACCCCGTGTTGACGGCGGACACAGTCGCCAACGAGATTGGCCTCTACTCGGGTCTGGACAGTGCCGTTCAACGGAGGGCGGCAGCGGTTCAAGCCCTCATCCAGGTGGATGCTGTGGGGTTGCTTGATGCTCGCAGCGGCGATCTGAGCCCCGGCGAGCTGCGTCGAGTTGCGGTAGCGCGAGCGCTGGCACGGATCGCCCACGCCGACGTCGTCCTGCTCCTCGCCGATGAGCCGACGGCGCACCTGGATGCCCACGGCGCTCGTTCCGTCGAGGCAGCCCTGGCGTGCCTGCGCGGGCATACGACAGTACTGCTGGTTGCGCATAACCCGGAGACGGCGTCGCTAGCTGACCAGGTAGTCGGGATTCATGGTGGTGTCCCTGTCGGCCACGACCGCGCAACGAGGTCAGCGGGGAACGCTGCGGCCACCGTTCAGCCTGACAAGATCAATGCGCTTCCCGCCGGGGGCGCACCGGTCGCGGTAGGAAAAGTGTCGCTCGCCCGCAGCGTAGCGATCGTGCAGCCGTGGCGGCGTCGTTTTGTGTCCGCGTTGCTCTTCGGTGCCAGCGCCACCTTGTTCGCTGTAGCGCTGACCGCGGTCTCCGGGTGGATGATCGTGAGGGCCTCTGAGCAGATTCCCATCCTGTTCCTGCTGACGGCGATTGTCGGAGTGCGCTTCCTGGGTATCGGACGGTCGGTATTGCGCTACTGCGAGCGACTGCGCCTGCACGATGCGGTCTTCGAAAGTACCAACACGCTGCGGTTACGGCTGTGGAATGGGCTGCTGGAACGTCCGGCCGCGTGGCGGAATGTGGCCCGCGGGGGCAAAGTCCTTGAACAGCTCATCGGCGACGTCGACGAGTTACGCGACCTCACGCCGCGGGCAGTGTTTGCCCCCCTGGTGGGGGTCCTCACTGCTGTTGCCGCGTCCATCACCACCGCCATGGTGCTTCCCGCCGGTTTGCCGTGGCAGGTGGCTCTGGTTGCGGTGTGTCTGGTGGGGTCGCCGCTACTCGTAGTCGCTGCGGACCGCTCTTCGCGCCGTGCGGCGGTTGGCCTCAAGGCCGAGATTCTTGACAGCACGTCTCGGATGCTCGCCGCCGCACGGGATCTCAGCGCTAATTCAGCGGCCGGGGTGGTGCGGTCGGACATCCGTCGGCTGGAAGCTGCTTTGTCGGCCACCTTGGACCGCGCCGCCTGGGCGCAGGGGTTGGCCAACGCGCTAACGGTATTGACTTGTTCGCTTGGTTCCCTGGCCATGCTAAGCGCAGCCGACGGAGTGAGCCCGGCCGCCGCCGCCGCTGTCATCCTGCTGCAGCTCGCCCTGATCGAACCCTTTATTGCCGTCAACGCTGCCGTGCAGCAGTTCAGCGCATGGCGATCAGTCGGAGACCGGGTGCTGCCGAATCTTGGGACTGGCGCGATCCGATCAGATCAGGAGGCATCAGGCAGTCGCCCGGTAGACTCCCTCGAACTGAGTGACGGCACATACAGCTATCCCGGACAAACGACCCCCGCAATTTCCAGCGTCTCACTGAGCGTCAGGCGAGGGGAGTGGCTGGCGGTTATCGGGCCTTCAGGTAGTGGGAAGTCCACGCTGATCGGGCTGCTGCTTGGGTTCCTGCCGCTCGATTCAGGGCGTTACCTGATCAACGGCCAGCCGCCGGAATCCAGCGCTGGCAGCATCGCGACAGATGGCGGAACTGTTCCTGAGGAGGGGCCGCGAATCGCGTGGTGTCCGCAGGAAGCGCATCTGTTCAAATCCAGCATTCGAACCAACCTATTGCTGGCGCGGAGCGCTGCTGACCGCCCAAATGACGCGGAGCTCCTCACAGCATTGGATCGTTCAGGTCTTGGAGACTTCGTCCGGACTCTTCCTGAAGGTTTGAATACGCCCATCGGATCTGGCGGGACCTTGCTTTCCGGGGGGCAAAAGCAACGCCTCGCCGTTGCTCGAGCGTTGCTTACGCAAGCAGATGTCGTACTGCTGGACGAGCCGACCGCGCATCTGGACCGAGACGCCGCGCGCCAACTACTGGCTGACCTTCGCTTGGGGCTAGCTGACAAACTGGTGGTGCTGGTCACGCACAACGACGACGAAACCGAGCTTTGTGAGTCTCGTCTTGATCTGGCTACTGCGGGGAGGGGAGCGCGGGCGGCATGAGGTCTTCTTCGGGGAAGCGTGACGGGGCAGTATTCGGCGACACCCGGACCATGACCACTAAATGTTTATACATTCCATCTTTGCCTATTACAGTGGTGGAGAGCCCACCTCCATGGGTGCGAATGTGACGGTTGGCTATGCGCCAACTAGTCCACTCGGTTAGCTGTCGGCATGTTGGGCATGTCGGCAGCTAACTGTCGACAGGCCCAGAATTGCCGACGTGATGGTGGTCGAACCGAAGGATTCACGGATGAAGTATCCTCGTAGCATCATGAAGTGCACACCAAATAGTTGAGGTCAGTTGATCAATCACGACCAGAAGTCGCCCTTGACTTCACCGGCAAACAAGGCCGGAAATCGATCTTCGGCTCCGTTGTGGAAAACTGTCAGCGCCGACCTGCTCAGCGAGGTGCGTGGAGGCGCGTTCGACCAGGGGTTTCCGGGGGAGCTGGCGCTAGCCGAAAAATACGGTGTCAGCCGGGGAACCATCCGCGCTGCCCTGCGGCCGTTGCGTGACGCTGGCCACGTGACGGCGCACCCTGGCAGGAAGCCGAAAGTCGTCGCTGGCATGAGCACTGCTTTCGGACCGATCTATAGCGTTCTGGCATCTATTCGTGAATCGGGAATGAGCCACCGCAGTGTGGTCCTGGAACAGCACATCGTTAACGAACCCGAGGTGGCGGCGAGACTTTCTCTGGGACCGGACGCGGAATTGTTCCACCTGTCCCGTGTGCGTCTTGCGGACGGGGAGCCGATCGTGCTGGATCAAGTCTGGCTGCCTGCGGACATTGCCCGAAAACTCCTCACCGTGGACTTTTCTGACAAAGCGTTGTACGGCGAGTTGGACCGCCGTTGTGGGATTGTGCTCGACGGCGGAACGGAGCAGCTCACGGCCGTGCTCGCGACTGCCGGGCAGGCCAGCCATCTGGACTGCCCAGCGGGTTCTCCGCTGCCGTTGGTCGAGCGGATCGGATGTTACCGCGCAACCTCGCTCGAGTTCCGCCGCAGCTACGTGCTGGGCGACAGATTCGCCATCACGACGTCCTTCGGATGCAAACTGGAGACAGCTGCGCAGGATGCTGGCGCGGGAAAATAGCTGGAATAGCCGTAGGAGAGCTGTCACGCTCCGCTAATGTCGACGATGGTGCCAACGGCCACGCCAGCGGCGACAACGAAGATCACCACCGCGAATACGATGTTGACAAGACGGTCATCGAGCCGATGCGAGAGCCGGGAGGCAGCGAAGGAACCGAGAACCGCAGCTCCGCTGAAGGCCAAGGCAATCGGCCAGTCGATGGTGAAACCGGAAGCGTGGGCCCAGAGCCCGGCGGTGGAGTTGAGGACAATGATCACCAACGAGGTGCCCACGGCCTGCCTCATGGGGATTCCGAGCAGGAGGGTCAAGGCCGGAATGATCAGGAACCCACCTCCAACTCCCAGCAACCCTGTCAGCACTCCAACCAGGATACCTACGGCCAGTGCGCGGAGAATGCAGGATTTCCACGCGGGATCCCCATTTGGGCTGCAGGGGCCTGAGGACTCTGCGGTGTTCTGAAGCATCCGAATCCCGACCGCGATCATTAGTGCGGAGAAGGCCAACATCAAAACGTTGGGGTCCAGTAACCGACCGAGCGCGGTTCCGGCCCACGCGGCTGGTACCCCGGCCGTACCGACGATGAGTGCGATTCGCCAGTTGATCCCGCTGCTGAAACGTGGCAGCACCGCGGCGAGGGATGAAAGGCCCACGACCAGCAGCGAGGTAGGGATGGCATCGCCAGGTTCCATTCCTACCCCGTAGACCAGAGCTGGCACCGCGATGATGGATCCGCCGCCACCGATGAGACCCAAGGCAATGCCGACGACGAGGCCCAGGGCTACCGCCGGAATCATGTGGCTCGCTCTATACGATCCGGCGTAGGGTCTGCGGGAACGGGCAGCATGAGCAATTTACGACCGGCTGGGTGGGCCGGGATGATCCACCTGGTCACCGTATTTTCGTTTCGGACGTTCGAACGGTTTCCCCCCGGTTGAGCGTCATGGGGGATGGTAGAGGGCACCGGTCCTCGGATGTCGCGCGTTTTTGGAAGGCCCACAGCAGTAATCCGATAGAAGCGGCTGCCAGCAGCGGCTGGATGGGTTCAAAGTACTGCATGGCTCCGGAGGTGCCCAACGCCAGCAGAACCAATTTGTTGCAGACAGGACAGCCGACGGCGAAGAAGGCGAGCATCGTGCCGGCGGCGCCGGAACGGGCATTGCCTTCTGTCGCTGGCTTGGACAGACGTGACACATAGGTGGCAACCACCAGTCCGGTGAGAATAGCGGTGATCCCGGCCACCGGGAAGGACCACCAGGTGGGCGGGACTTCGCGGGTGAAGAAAGGTGTATCGATGAGGTCGGTCGGGACGGCAATGACGACGTACGTGATGACTGCGGCCCCCGCAGCGGCGAGCCAGCGGCGGCGTGGCCAGAGCCCCAGTGCTGCCATCAAGGGTGGGCGGCTGCTCATTTGTTGTGCTCCTTTTCCGCCGGTACTGAACCAGGGTTGACGCTGGCCCGACCAGAATTGGTTCGTTGGCTGCGGACATACAGAATGACGGCTATCACCAGTGCCCCCGCCGCTCCAACAGAGAACAGGGTGTTGGTCACACCGGATGCTGCTCCGCTGACTGCATTTTCAAGCTGGAACTGATCTGAGACGGTCAGAACTCCGCCGAGTCCAGCGGTGCCGTCGGTGACTATAAGCAGTACTCCAATGCCAACGGAGAGAATGCCTGAGATGATCATGATCCACGAGTTGGACCAGCGCCCGATCGTGACCGGGCGGGGGCGTAACCAGCGGCGTCCGGAGATGCCAAGACGGTCCCACATGAGGGACAAAGCGAACAGCGGCAGAGCCATGCCCAGCGCGTAGATGGCCAGCAGGATGCCTCCATAAAGCGCGTTGCTGCCGACTGCCGCAACCGTCAGGATGGACCCGAGGATCGGTCCGGTGCACACTCCGGCAACACCGTAAACCGTGCCCAGAACGAAAACCGAGAGCCGCGACGAGCCAGCCTGGGTGTTGTTGCGGACAAAGGATGGCATCCGGATCCCGGCGATTTGCGCCACTCCTAGCGCGATCACAAGGGTGGCGGCCACCATGATCAAGATGCTGCGGTGCTGGGTTACCAGCGATCCGAGGGCGCCGGCAAATATTCCCAGGGGTACCAAGGTGGTGATCAGTCCCAGATAGAACAACCCGGTCCTGGCCAGAAGCCTGCTTTTCGTCGAGAAGGCGTAGGCAAAGAACGCCGGCAGTAACAAAGCCGAACACGGGCTTAACAGGGTCAAGACACCGCCAAGAAAAGCTCCGGCGTAACCAATCTCCATTAGTTGACTTCGGCTTGTTTGAGGGCTGTGTCAATGGCTTCTTCGAAGGTGGCCAGCGGCTGTGCCCCGACGAACGGTGTGCCATTGACCAGGAAAGTGGGCGTTCCGGTCGCGCCGAGTGCTGTGGCCTCCTGCGAATCGGTGGTTACGGCCTGCTTCAGTTCCTCGGAGTCGAGGTCCGCTTCGAACGTGGCCATATCCGGGACACCTACCTCCGCCGCAATTTCCAGGAGACGTTCGCGGGGCAGTTCGGCGTGGCCCCGTTCGGGTGCGATCTCGAAGACCGCTTTATTGAATTCCCAGAACAGGCCCTGCTCGCCGGCCGCACGGCCCGCGACTGCGGCGGCGAAGGATTCGTCGCCGAAGACGGGTAGATCCCGCCATTCGATCCGCAGGTCGCCGCTTTCGACGTACTTGTCCACGAGGGGTGGGAGAGTATCGCGGGCAAACAGTCCGCAGAAAGGGCAGCGGTAGTCTGCGTACTCAATCATCACCACAGGCGCGTCGACATCGCCGAGCGCTGTCGGGTCATCCGCTATTCTGCGGGAGACGTCCAGTTCTGTTTCACTGGACTCGGGAGAGTTTTGGGTCTCCGGCACTGCCTGGGCATTCTGGGAGACTCCTCCCTGGTAGGCAAGGATGCCAACAAACAACAACAGGACGGCTGAAGCGAAGGCGGCGATCACCACAATGATGGTTCGTCGATGTGGACCACCACTGGAGGGTGTTTGGTGCGACGACATTCAGACTCCTGACCTACATAGGTTGATCGTAATGTTTATACATTTACTCTACGGGTGGCGTCCGGCGATACGAAATCAATCGTTTATAGCGCAGTTCTGCTGTTTTCCCAGCGGCCGCTGGGCAGCAGAATGCTTCAGTTGCGGCGACTCTTCGACGCTGGACTCCGCTGGAATGGTGTGTCGCGAGGCCGAAGCAGCCGGGCCAGGCCCCCCTTCGCGGACTAACCAACATATTGCTTGCCTGCACGTGCAAGGGGGTGTCCGGTCACTCGGTGTGACCGGACACCCCCTTCATGCTCCGGGTATTGAATCGCAAAGGTAGGAAACAGGGGTGCCTAGTTCGTAGGTATCCCGTCTCGCCCTACCCGCACGTCGTTACGCGTCCGGTACATGCACCTGTCTAGCCATTGACCCGGTAGTACATCGGGCCAGAGCCGACATCGACGCTTTCGATGACGGTCTGATTCCCATTCCACCCGCTGTGTACGGCCTCTCCGTTTCCGAGATAAACGGCGTTGTGCGAGAAGCCCATCCCTCCATCGGCGTAGTAGATGAAGTCCCCGGGCTGAGGAGTTGAGACCGGGGTCGCGTAGGTCATCAAGGACTCTGGTGACTCATCCCCCACGCCCTGCTTGCCAACTGCCCGCAAAGCAACTTCGCCGAGAACGGTGCAGTCCTGCGTTGCACCCATCTGTGCCATTGCAGCGTCGAGGATCGCTTCATTGACGGAAGATGGGGCGGCTTCATCTTCGTAGATGATCGACTCAACGACGGACGCAAGATAGATCCCGCCGGAGGGAGTGGACGCGGATGCAGCAGCGGATGCGGCGGTGGGTGCGGCGGTGGGTGTTGCAGTGGATGCGGCAGCGACGGTCGGTTCGTTGTCCAAACCCCCTGCTGCGGAAAGCACGATGACGTCGCCCGGATAGATGACGGAGTCCAGGCTGAGGCCATTCAGAGACAGGATTGTGGCCAGACTGACGTCGTGGCGTTTTCCGATCAGTCCGAGGGTATCCCCTGATGAGACTGTGTACGTCCGTGCCTCGGCGGCGGCTCCGGCGGCGGGCAGCGCGTTCGATGGCGAAACCGTCGTCGCGGCGATTCCTGTAACCGGATCGGAGGCTACAGCTCCTGCCTGCGCGGGCAACGCCATACCGAGGAGCAAGCCTGAGCCGACCACGAAAACAGCTGCCTGTCGGCCGGCGATTTGACCCTGCCCGGCGGTCCCCTTCACGATGATGGACATTGTGCTGCAGTTCGCCCGGTGGCGGCCTCGTGTATTTCCTATTGACATGTGTCTACCTCTCCCAATACCTACGAGGTGAGCTGTCGGATTCGGGTGGGAGCCACCCGGTCGCCGGATGTGGATGTCCGGACGACTTAACCCCAAGGATCTGTTGGACCCGTTATTGGTTCCCCCGCCTCTGCCGGAGCTTTCTGATCTTCGTACCTTGGCCAGCGGCAGAGTTCGGTAATAGGCCAAGGGTGCCGAATCGTTTGAAGGGCACCTCATCAAGCTACACGAAATTTGGTCTTATGTCACAATCTCATAACGATTTACTCAGGCGGGAATATTCGGCGCAGGGCGCGGCAACGGATTGTCGAACGCGGGTGACGGTTCATGACCCACCCGGAAACATCGCGCCAATAGTGACTGACATATAATGTATAGACATTTAAGCAAAAAGGAAAGTCGACGTCGGTGGCCTGGCAGCAAGCGGGACCCGGTAGTGGGGGTGGAGTGCCGGGATGGGCAGCGCGTCGACAGCGACCACCACCCAGGACAAATCATGTCAAGCCGTTGCTCGCGTGGGTCGGTATCGCAGGGCGACCGCTCCCGACTGGAACTCATGGCGATCCACGAGCTTGAGCGGGATTCGCTCGCGCAGGCGGGCGAGCAACATTGGCCCGTGTCCGGCAAGGACCGGGTGAACAACGAACTCGTACTCGTCGATCAGTCCCAGGTCCGCCAGCGCCAGGGGGAGCGTCACGCCACCCACGTACAGGCCCTTGCCTGGCTCCTGCTTGAGCTGTTGAACCGCTTGCCTCAAGTCGCCTCGCAGTAGGTCGGCATTCCAATCGACCCCAGTCAGTGTGCTCGACACGACGTACTTCTTCGCCCGGTCGATAGTCTCGGCGAACGGGATTTCCCACTCATCCATCCAGTCGGGCCACGGGCCCGCGGCCGGCTTCCGCCACGCCGACTCCATCATCTCGTACGTCACCCGGCCGAATAGCAGGGCATCGACTCGTTCCATCTCAGCGGTCCAGTAGCGCATCGATTCCTCGTCCGGGGGGAGTCCTGCCTCGTGATGGCAGCAGCCGTCGAGCGTGACGTTGATCGAGTATCGAAGTGGTCTCATCTCGTTGCTCTTCCTTGATGTGCGCCGCGCGTGCACCGAATCTAGACGACTGCCGGCGCGGTCCTATCATCGGCGCCTCGATCGCACCTGCTCAACACCGTCCTGGTGCGAACCAGACCGCAGACCGAGCGCGCGACTGATTCGGCGATCGGCCTGCAGCGATGGCGAGTAGGCTCGTGTCACCGAATGCGCGGAGCCATGGCTCGCCGGAGAGTGACTTCCATACAGGCCAAGTGCGTCCTTAATGACAGGCCGCCAACCGCTCTCCGTGGTCGCCTCCGGTGAGACGTCGGTGGCTGCCAGTGGGCAGATCGCGATAGTGGTTCCTGCTAGCGCCGCGCGGTGATCCGTCCACTCCTGACTTGTCCGGGCTCTGACCCTACTTATGGGGCTACGCCTCAATAGACCCTTACCCTGCTGCCTCGATCTTCTTCTTGAGATGGTAGTCGGATTACCCGGTTATGAGACACCTACGCGCACCGCGACGCATACTGGACCCATGGCACGTACCCCGGATCACAACCCATCATCATCCGAAGAGCCTCACACATCGATAGCGCAATCTGGATCCCGACCGAGGCGGAGATCATGGGTGGTCCCGGTCTCAATCCTTGCCGGAGTCCTCGTCAGCGTCGTGTTTGCTGCGCTTAATGCACTGCAACTGGGGTCATTACAACGTGCACTGGACGGACTCGCGATGCCGGAGACGTTCATGACCGGATATCAGCCGGGGTACGTGGGACAGGTCCAGTCGCTTATGACCGACGAACTTTATGAGCAGTATGGCGCCGCGCACTACCTATGGGGTGTGCTGTTCCCCGTGGTTTTCGCCGCTACTCTGGTCCTGCTCATCTGGCGCCTCACAGCACGTCGACGGATCAGGTGGTTGCTTCTGCCAATTCCGGTAATTTACCTGTGTGTGGACATCGCCGAGAACATTCTCATCGAGACGATGTTCGCCGCGATTCCGGTCGATCCGGGCACGGTGGCGATAGCGTCAGCCTTCACGGTACTGAAATTTGTTCTCCTGGCAGCATGCTTCGCCGTCATCCTCATTGCACTGCAAGTTAGACCACGAAGCACATAGCTGCGCAGCCCGTAGTACCTCCACGCAACAAAACGTTTATACATTTGGGCAATTGGGTTAGCGTGTACTTCAAATGGGTCGCACGTGTCTGGCGACGCACAGCCGGGCCCAACGCACATGACGTCTAGCTGGGCTTGGCGTCAAGAAAGGAACCACTATGTCCACTAACAAACTTTCGCTGACAGCCAGTGCAGCGGGCGCGCCCGGGGTACTGCTGCATGGTGCGGGACAGGGGGTGTTGGACGGGTTGTCCAGCGTCCTGCGCAGCGGGATCAATACGATGGCCGCTCTCCCCGACGGCACGGCCATCGAGATCATCATCCAGGGACGTGGTGTGGCATTGCTGGCCGCGGGATCGGAACTGACTGCGGAAGTTGCTGGTGTCCTCGAAAAAGGACTGCGGGTGCTGGCGTGCGAAAACAGCATGCGCTCGGTCGAGGTGGAGTCGCACCAATTGCTGCCGGGGGTAGGCGTAGTGCCCGCTGCCACTGCACACCTGGCAGCTCGTCAGTGGGAGGGATGGGCCTACGTTCGGCTCTGAGTCCGCGAGCGTCGGCGCCAGTTGAAGGAGTCCTCAACCCGCATCTCAAGAGTGGTGGGTAGGGCGGTCAAGCCGGGGCGGCGTTGCTTCCGTTCGAATTTGAGGACCGTATTAGTCCTTCAATTGAATCAGCCGAAGAACTGTACGCCGGAATCGGTTCAACGAACGTTGCACCCCAAGAGCCCTCTGCCGCTGCCAGCTCTGCGGTTGAAGTGGGTGGAACTTTCTGACCATGCAGAGGAAGTGCTGCGTCCTTGCATTTCCTCATTCAAGCCGATACCCTAGGGGGTATACCATCCCGGAACTAGGAGGCACCATGTGTCGGACAACGACATGTAAACAATGCGGAAAGACAACCTGGGCAGGATGCGGCCAGCACGTCGATCAGGTAATGCGGGGCGTGCCAAGTTCTCAGCAATGTCGCGGCCACGTAAAGGAAGCCAAAGGAAAAGAAGGAATCTTCTCACGGCTATTCCTGCGACGGTAAAATCGCGGCCAGATCTGTGCAACCAATTCAAATCCGGTGTCACCAATAAACTCGCCGTTATCTGAAACGGCGCGTGTCACGGGTGTCGGCGTACTTGATCCCCTCACACGGCGCCGTGGCCTGGCACTGAATTGAAACGCCGGGTGATCGCCAACAACCAGGATTGCGGCAACTGCTGCCCCTAACCACACGCAGTCGGGATTCCACCGCGTGTGGTTAGGGGCAGCAGTTATGCCCGCCGCTCAGTCCCTCGCTGCGCGGATGGCGGATCGTAGGCCCGAGATTGCCGGCAGGCCCGCCAAGCCCATCCCGTTGCTGTAGACCCGGCAGGAGATCGCCGGTTCGCCTGAGGCCGAAAAGGCATCCTGACCGTCCAGGACGAAGGTTGGAGAACCATGAAAATCCAGAGCCTTCGCTTGACCATCGGTGCTGACTACCCGTAGGCGTATCGTCGTGGCATCGAGGGACTCGAGGGCAAGCGCCCGTGCGAACAAAGCTCGCGCGGCTTCTGTATTGGGGCAGCCGGTGATGACGCGCAATTCACATTCCACGAGGGCCTTCTCCTTCACTCAAAGCTGTGATAGATCTTTGCAGCAGGTCCGCCAGTATATCGCTCGCCCTCCCAAGGTTCAGCTGATGTCAGCCTTCTGTTAATGCCCGGCCTTCACGCACTGAGGTGGTGATCTGTGCTGCGCATGCGTAAGGCTACGACCAAACCGGAGATTGCTGTGAGAATGGCGATCACGGCAACTGCCGTGGGTATTCCATAGGCGTCGGCGAGGATGCCGGATAGCAGCGCTCCGATTGCGAAGCCGCCGTCGCGCCACAGCCTGTAGATACCGACGGACCTCGCCCGCCAAACCGGATGGGCAACATCGCCGATGGCGGCCAGCAACGCGGGGTACACCATAGCCGTCCCGGCGCCAAGCAAGATCGCCGCTGCCAGCCAGATCTCGAAGTCCTGGCCCGCAGCCACCATGCCAAGCGCCACCGCCTGGACGATCATGCCGCCAGCGATCAGCGGCTTGCGCCCGATCCGGTCGGAGAGGGCCCCGGTGATCAGTTGCCCAGCCCCCCACACGGCTGGGTAGGTGGCAGCGAGGACAGCGATTTGTTCAATGCTGAGCCCGGCGGCGGCGAATAGAACGGGGAACAGGCCCCAGGCCAGGCCATCGTTGAGGTTGTTCACCATGCCCGCCTGGCTAACCGAGGACAATGACCTGTCGCGAAAGCTGGTCAGAGTGAAAATGTCGCGGTTACTGAGCCCTGGGTGGTTCCCGTCGTGAAGCGGTGCGTGGGCGGCGGCTTCAGCGGTGGCGTGGTGGTGGGTTTCGCGCACGGTCAGGACAGACAAGCCAAGTCCAACGGCGATGAAGGCTGCGCCGAGGAGGAAAGGGCCGGGGCGCAACCCGTACTCGGACGCGATGTAACCCGTCGCGAGGGCTGTGCTGGCGACGCCGAGATAGCCAGCGGCCTCGTTCAGACCCATAGCCATACCCCGACGTTCGGGACCCACCAGGTCCATCTTCATGATCACTGTAGTGGACCAGGTTAGACCTTGGCTGATCCCCAGGACTACGTTGGCCCCGACAATCCACTCCCAGGAGGGCGCGAAGATCAACAGCACCGGCACCGGGAGGGCAATGAGCCAGCCAGCAACCAGGACGGGCTTGCGGCCGTGACGGTCGGAAAGGGAACCGGCGAAGTAATTGGTGGCCGCTTTTGCCAGACCGAATGCGAGGATGTAGGTCAAGGCCGCCGTGTACTGGTCGAGGTGGAAGACTTCCTCCGCGAGGAGGGGCAGTATGGTGCGTTCCTGGCCGAGGGTGCCGCCGACGAGGGCGTTCACCGCCACGAGCAGCATAAACTGGGCGAAATTTTGTCGCAGACCCAGAACAATGTTTCCGGCTGTCCCGGATTGTGGACGGGAGGGGGTGCGATCGGTCATCTGTTGCGCACTCCGTATGGCTCGGTCGGACGTCGGCGGCGGCGACCCGGTTTCCCGGGCCACCGCCGCCGACGAGTGGATTCTGGTGCTGTCCGGTTATGTTGCGGAGGCTGCCAGGTTCTGGTGTTCAGCCCAGGCCGCGTAGCTCCCATCGAGTTCGACGATGTCGTAGCCAGCACGGCGCAGGGCACTAGCGGCGACCGAGTTCCTGACGCCGCTTTGGCAGTACGTCACGATGGTACCCTCGGCAGGCAGCTGGTCGAGGTGCCACATGACGCGTCCACCGCTCAGCTGGCTGGATCCGGGGACGTGCCCTGCCGTGTGTTCGGTGCGGTTACGGACATCCAGCACCAAGGCTGCATCGAAGGTGTCCAGTTCCTCCGGCTGGATCAGGCGGGGGGTGCTCATGGGGAGTCCGGACAGCGTGGTGACGTAGCCGGAGACGTTGTCGATCCCAACCCGGACCAGATGATCCCACATTTCCTGAGCCTGTTCCCTTCCGTCTGCGAGCAGCACCAGGGGGTTCTTGTCGAATTCGGGGTTGACAACCCATGCGCCATAGCTAGCCACGGACTTGCCAGCCGGTATGTTCAAGGAGCCGGTCACAGTGGCCTCGTGGACCTTGCTGTGAGAGCGCGTGTCGACGAAGGTCAAGGTGTCCTCGGCGAGGCCTTCGGCAACGGCCGCAAGGTCCAGTTCGGTCAGGGAGGCGCGTTCGCCCATAATCGCTGGGCCTTCGCGGTTCTCGCGCTTCATCCGTTCGAAGTAGGCGTGGGCATCGGGCTGACCGTCGAGCAACTCGTCAACAAAACCGGCCTCATCGTTGGCCGTGAGGTACGGACCCCACCAAGCGTAGAGACGCTCATAGCCGACCGTCGATGACGGGATGGCGCCGAGGGCCTTGCCGCAGGCGCTGCCGGCACCATGCGCGGGGTGGACCTGGACATAATCTGGCAAGGTCAGGAATTTGTCCCGCAGGCTGGCGAAGAGCTGTTTGGCACCCTCGAACCGGGTGTCGATTCCGCCTGCCGCCTCGTCCAGCAGGTCCGGACGTCCCAGATCACCGGAGAAGACGAAGTCGCCGGAGAGCAGGTAGCCGGGCTGGTCGCTGAATGCGCCGTCGGTCACGAGAAAAGACAGGTGCTCAGGGGTGTGCCCGGGGGTGTGGAGTGCCTGGATGCTGATGTTGCCGACGGTGATCTTGTCACCGTCAAACAGCCGTTCGCCGTCGAATTCGTATTGCCAGTCCGGTCCACCCTCGCCCGAGACATAGATGGTCGCGTCGGTGGCGGCGGCCAGTTCCCTGGTGCCGGAGAGGTAGTCGGCGTGGATGTGCGTTTCGGCTACGGCAACGATTTTCATGCCGTTTTTCGCGGCCAACTCCTGGTACACCGCGATGTCGCGTCGGCCATCAACAACCACGGCCGTGCCGTTGGCCTGGCAGCCGATCAGGTAACTGGCCTGCGCCAGGTCTTCATCGTAAATACGCTCAATAAGCATTGGTGTCTTCCTTTGTGAAGAGGTGGTGGGGGAGTTAATCCCGTTATTCCGATACTAATAATAATACCCTAGGGGGTATCTGGCAACAGGGGTTGCCCAAACTAAGGATTTGTCTTCCTGCGGAACGGGGGTGTCGTAGCGGGGGCATCAGCTAGGAAAGGATGCCGGGTTCCTGAGGGCTTGCCTCGGTGGGGAGTCCGGTCTCGGTCCAGGCAATCATGCCTCCTGCCATCGTGTCGGCGGTGAAGCCCGCACCGTTGAGGAGGTCAGCTGCGCGGGCCGATCTGTTGCCGCTGCGGCAGACGGCGATCACGGGCATAGCGGGGTCCAGTTCGGACAGTCGGTCCTGAAGTTGGCCCATGGGGATGTGGAGGGCGCCGGGGATAATACCTTCGGCAACCTCGAAGTCTTCGCGGACATCGAGGATCCGGGCTTCGTTGCGACGTTGGTTGGTTTCGCTGATGGTGATTTCAGCCATGAGTTTCTCCTTCACGTAGTTGAACTGTTTGTTGGGGAATGGATTCGCCACCCTGGAGCAAATTACAGATGCTCGCTGACTCTGTCGTGGTCAGGCCGCCGGTGAAGGCTGGCCGTCCCGGTCGTGGTTGGTCCGGTGGGTTTTCCGGAGTGGGCAAGAGCTCACGAAGAACCAGCAGATCGTTGCGGCCGCCGCTGCCAGGGCTAGCGTTGCCGCGACGATGATCAGCCGGAGGTCTGCTGGGGCCTGTTGGGTCAGGACGAAAAGCCCCATAGCCAGGACGAACCAGCCGAACGCTTTGCGCAGGGCGGCTTCCGGGATGCGACCTGCGAGCCGGGATCCGATGAGAGCTCCCACGATCGCAGCCGCCGTCACGGCCAGAGTCAGACCCCAGTCCAGATGTACGGTGGTGAGGTAACCGGCGAGTCCGGCAAAGGACTTCATGGCTATAACTACCAGCGAGGTTCCGACAGCGACAGACATCGGCAGTCCGCCCAGCAGCGCCAGTGCGGGCACGACGAGGAATCCACCGCCAGCGCCGACCAGGCCGGTGACGAGGCCGACGACGGCGCCGTCAAGCACTACCCGACCCAGGGGAAGCTCGTGCTTCACCGGTTCGGCTGGGTCATTCCCGCGGCCCTTTTTTCTGCCGCGGAGCATAGCCACGGAGGTCGCCACCATCATCACTGCGAAAGCAATCAACAAAATCTGGCCCGGAATCTGGCCGCCGAGCAGTCCGCCGACAAAAGCCCCGACCATACCAGCCGCGCCGAAGATCAATCCGGTCCGCCACACAATACGTCCGCCGCGTGCATGGCTGATAACGCTCACCGCAGAGGTGACGCCGACGACAAACAGGGACGCTGCAATCGCCTCCTTGGGCTCGAAACCGGCCACATAGACCAGAATTGGCACGGTCAGGATGGACCCTCCGCCACCGAGGACGCCAAGGGAGAGCCCAATCATCACGGATAGGGCAAGGACCAGGACAAGGGTCTCGGTCACGACGCTTTGGTCTCAACCGTCGCGCCGGACCCGACTGGGAACTGGAGGATGGCGCTTTCACGGGTGGGCTCTTCTGCTGCCTTGTTCCAGGGCATGGCCGAGATTGCCCGGCCCATAGCGCAGGTATTTGTCGCGGCGGAGAAAGTCAGGCCGGTGCCGATCACACCGGCAAGCAACCGGATCTTCGGGGAGACAAACCTGCCCCCGGCCAAGCCGAGGATGACGAGGGAACCAGCGCTCAGGCGCACCTGCCGCTCCAGATCCCAGCGGGCCTTGCCTCGGACCACATTTCCCTTCGCCGCTGCGAATCCCGGGACGCCTCCGGCCAATACATAAGCAGTGGTGATGCCGGAACCACCGAGGCGTTGTCGGGCCTGCTCAGCGCGGGCTCCGGAGTGGCACACCAGGACCACGCGGCTACCTAGCCGAGCAGCAAGCTCGTCCGTGTGCTCAGATAGCAACGGCAGGGGCACGTTGTACGAGCCACGGATATGCATGGATTCGAACTCAGCCGCGGAGCGGACATCAATGACCACGAGATCCTGGTGCTCTTCGATCCAGGAACTCAAGATCTCGGGCGCAAGGGGAGTGACGGTGGGTGCGGTGGATGGGGGAGTCATGGATGTCCTTTCGAGACGGTTGTGATGAAACTGGCCACTCACCGAGCATACGTATACCCCGGGGGGTAGTCAACACACCCCTTGGGGTATATAATCGAAGTACCAATTCCTGTTATCGGAGACGACATGCAACTAGATTCAACAGAGTTAACCCCCGTGGTCAACCGGCTCAAACGCGCCCAGGGCCAGCTCGCCGCTGTGACCCGGATGTTGGAGGAAGGGCGGGACTGCAAGGACATCGTCACCCAGCTTGCCGCTGTTTCGAAGGCACTGGACCGTGCCGGGTTCGCTATTATCGCCAGCGGTCTGGAGCAGTGCATCGTCCGTAAAGATGCAAGCATGGACATGAAGGACCTGGAAAAGCTTTTCTTGTCCCTGGCCTGAACCGCCCTAAATCAGCCAATCAGCACAAGGAGTCGTCATGAGCTACACGCACACGGTCACTGTTCCTCTCTCCTGGACTGAAGCGGTCCAGCGCACCCGGGACGCACTTGCTGAACAGGGCTTCGGAATCCTCACCGAAATCGATGTCCGCGCCACCTTCGAAGCTAAACTCGGCAAGGAATCGGCCGACGCCGTCGGTGACTACCTGATACTTGGCGCCTGCAACCCCGCCCTGGCAAGCCGTGCCCTCGCAGCCGAGCCGGAGCTCGGCGTGCTGCTGCCGTGCAACGTCGTTGTCCGCCGGGGCAGTGGCGCAGGTGAGACGACCATTGAGGCTATTGATCCTCAAACTATGGTTCAGCTCAGCGACACCCCGGCCGTCCGGGAGATCGCCGGCGATGCCAATGAGCGTCTCCGTAAAGCCCTCGCGCGGCTCGACGGCGCACAGGAAGGGTTGACGTAGCCAGACCCGAATGGGACGTTAGTCAAGTCTCACCAGGCCAGATTGCCTCAACTGTAACGAAATTTCGCGGCTGCTGGCACCCCAGACAGCGGGTAGGCGCTATGAGAGCCTCCAGAGCGGCGTGCCGAAGCCTTCCGAGTCGTGGGGTTCCACAGTGGGCGCCGATCGGGACAACAAAACCACCTGCGCCCCCCGCGTCAAACCTATCTGAGGGTTACGCGGAGCCCGCAGCCAAGGACAGCTCGAACGGCTGACCACCTAAGAGCTCCTATAGACGCTAAATCAGAATCAGCGCGAGCCGTCTGACCATGCCCACCGTCAACAGCATGATGAGGGACCCAGCGAGGGCGACGGGCGAATTCCAACCGGATGCAAGCAACGGCGCGATCACCCACGCCAGCCCGGCCATCGGCACGGCAGTCGCTGCCCAGACTCCTATCACCCCGAGAAGGACGAGTTGATGGG
The DNA here is from genome assembly GCF_054511155.1 of Arthrobacter glycogeni. NCBI lineage: Bacteria > Bacillati > Actinomycetota > Actinomycetes > Micrococcales > Micrococcaceae > Arthrobacter > Arthrobacter glycogeni. Next base: position 28,583 of record NZ_JBTNDE010000026.1, read on the forward strand.
TCAAATTCTCGGTTGCAACGTAACCCGCGCTGCGAGGGATTGACTCATGCTGAGTTGGGGATTTCGTGGTTATGCTTCTTCCAGCCAACAGGACTGTTGACTGTGTTCATTTTCTCGAGAAAACAAACCGTTCAGACTGCGCTATCCGAGGGTTGGGGCGATGCAGAGTGAACGGTCGATCTGCGACCGCCCCAGCCGATCAGCCAGATCAGGAAAATAACTTCGCCGACGAAGGTGAATTGTCCGATCGAGGTCGGGCTGCCGGGCAGGATCGCGATGGTGGCCGAGTCGATGAGGTAGCCGGCGCCGGCGATGAGCAGGAACACGCCGATCCAGGATGGGATCGAAGGGGACCGCAGGATTGCGAGGCCGACAAGTGCAAGGTGGAGGCCGAAGAGGAAGAGCCCGGCATCCCATATCGTCTGGAAGCGCTCGGCATCGGCGGGGTGGTATAGGGAGCTGGCGGCGACGGCAAAAATCCCACCATAAGCGATCCTCAATGCGACGGCGCTCTGAGCCAGCAGTGTTCCCCCCGACCTCAGGAGGGGGTAGAGCGCAACGGCTGCGACCACATCGAGTGCCGCGATGAGTAGGACGGCGAGAGCTGCTGCGCCGGTTGCGCCGGTTGGCAGTGCCATCATGAGCCCGAGAGGCGCGAGCACCACCATGAGTGCAAGTGAGATACCCGCGACGAGCGCGGAGGTGCGGAGTGATGTGTTCATGGACGGTCCTGTGCGGTGAGGTGGATGGCGATCTTTCCGGTGACCACGTCAGTGGGTTCCGGTGGGGCTGGGGTCAGATGATTCGCCTTTTCGACCGCGTAATCGGCGAATGAGTCTCGCGCGATGCCGAATACCTGTCGCGGGATGTGCGGAGAACCGCGACGATGCTGCATGATCGCCGTCATCGATGCCAGGGGCGGGATGAATGTGGCTGCTGCAACCCGTGGATCGCTGAATGTCATGACTGACGCCCTTCCGTGATGCGTATCGTACGTTGTACAGTACATGGTACGATAAGCTGGGAAGATGTCAACCACAAGAGCGCCGCGTAACACGCTGACCCACGAGAAGGTGGTTGCCGCTGCGCTGGAGTTGGTGGATCGGGAGGGCCTCAGCGCGTTCACCATCCGCGAACTCGCTGCGCGCCTCGGGGTCCGCCCGATGTCGATCTATCACTACACGACGTCGAAGGAAGAGTTGCTGGACGCGCTGATCGACGTGGTGTTCGGCGAGGTTTACCTCCCGCATCCCGAGGGCAACTGGCGAGAGGAGCTGCTACGACGGTCCGTGTCGATGAGGGAGGCACTCGCGCGGCATCGTTGGGCATTGCCGGTCATGGAAACACGCGCGCACCCAGGGCCCGCGACCTTGGCCCGCCATGAGGGAGTGCTGGCCGTACTTCGAGCGTCGGGCTTCTCGCTGGAAGCATCCGCCCACGCGTACGCGATTCTCGACGCCTTCGTCTACGGATTCTCGCTCCAGGAGGCGATGCTCGAGGTCGCCGGTGTGCCAGACAGCTCGGCAGACGTGGTGGCAGGCATGGACCTCGCGCGATTCCCGCGGGTTGCAGAATTGGCTGCGGCGTACGCCGAGGCCGAGGTATACCCGTTCACGGCGTCGTTCGATATCGGTTTGCGTGTCGTCCTGGACGGGATCGAGCGCATTGCAGAAACCCTCCCGCCATCGAACCGGCGGTGAGCGCAAAGGGAGAACGGACATCGGACGGCCAGAAGTTGGCTCTCGCCGACTGAGACGGGTCAGCACGCTCCAGCCGGAGGATCGCCTCGTCCAACCCGGCGAGCTCCGCGCGCGGAGCCAGTCCTCGCTCGGTGGAGCCCCTCCAGGAGCGGGAGTATGTTGGAGGCATGGCATCTGAGGCAACTGTCCTGTCCGTTGACGGACCCCATGGCACCCGCAACGTGCGGATCTCCAGTCCCGGCCGGGAGCTATGGCCCGATCTGGGGATTACCAAGCTCGACCTGGCCAAATATCTTGTCGAGGTAGGGGAGGCCTTCGTTGCCGCCAACGGCGACCGGCCCCTCGCCCTGCAGCGGTTCAAGGACGGGATCGGCGGCGAACAGTTCTTCTCCAAGAACCCGCCCAAGGGTGCACCCGAGTACATCCGGTCGGTGCCCGTCATCTACCCGAGCGCACGATCACACCCTCAACTAGTCATCGATGAACCCGCCGCCGCGGTCTGGGCTGCTCAGATGAACACAATCGTCTTCCACCCCTGGCCGTCCCGGGCCGACAACTCGGACAACCCCGACCAGCTGCGGATCGACCTTGACCCCCAGCCAGGAACAGATTTCGACGACGCCATTCCCGCCGCCATCGAACTGCGCAAGGTGCTGGAGGAGGCCGGACTTACCGCCTTCATCAAAACCTCGGGTAACCGTGGGCTCCACGTTTTCGCGCCCATTGAGCCGGTCCGGGAGTTCCTCGATGTCCGCCACGCGGTCATCGCAGCCGCCCGCGAGCTGGAACGCCGCATGCCCGACGCAGTCACTACCGCATGGTGGAAGGAGGAACGGGGTGAGAAGGTGTTCGTCGACTTCAACCAGGCCAACCGGGACCGCACCATTGCTGGCGCCTACAGCCCCAGGGCTCTTGCCCACGCCCCCGTGTCCTGCCCCATCGAGTGGGACGAACTGGAGAGCGCCGATCCCAAACTCTTCACCGTGCTGACCGTGCCCGAGCGTCTGAAAACCACCGGCGATCCGTGGGCCCGCTTCCACGACAAGCCAGGCTCCATCGATCAGCTACTCGGCTGGTGGCAGCGCGACCTCGACTCTGGACTCGGCGAGCTGCCCTTCCCTCCGGACTATCCGAAGATGCCGGGGGAGCCGTCCCGCGTCCAGCCCAGTCGGGCAAAGAAGGCTAAGTAACTCCTCCGCCGGGGGCCATGAGTGCCGGAACCCACGCATTCAGCACCTCCGGCCCCGTATCTGCGCAGTTGTGGCGGGTGTACTGAAACACCTGCGCAGCTGTGGTGAGTAGAGGCGTGATCAACCCGCCACTGCTGCACAAAGGCTCCCGACGACGGCGCGCCGGACGCGGACAACCCGCCACAACTGCGCAAATTCCGGGTCCAGGTCCTACATGTGCGACAAAAGGGAAGGAGAGGCTAGGCGAGCACCTCGCTGAGGTCGTACGCCGCCGGGACCTCCAGCTGATCGAAGGTGCAGGACTCGGGGTCGCGGTCCAGCCGCCACCGGGAGAACTGGGCGGTGTGACGAAAGCGCGACCCTTCCATCTGGTCGTACCTCACCTCCATGACCCGCCGCGGGTGCAACCGCACAAAGGACACGTCCTTACTGGAAGTGAACCGGCTGCGATCCGTCTCCCCACGAACTGCTTCCCCGTCCGCGTCGCGCACGACGTCGGACGCCAACTCATCGACCAACTCCAGCCGCCGTTTATTGGAGAAGGCCGAGGCGCCGCCCACATTGCGCAGCTCGCCGTCGTCGTACAGTCCCAGCAGCAGGGACCCGACGCCCGCACCGCTGGTGTGGACACGGTAGCCGAGGACGACGACGTCGGCGCTGCGGTGGTGCTTGATCTTGAGCATCCGGCGCTTGCCCGGCTCGTAGCCGGCACCCAGCGGCTTGGCGACGACGCCGTCCAGTCCAGCACCCTCAAATTCGACCAGCCAGCGACGGGCCAGCTCCACATCCCGGGTGGTTTGGGAGAGGTGGATCGGCGCGGTAAACGTGCCGCCAATGCGTTCGAGTGCCGCCCGACGTTCAGCGAAGGGGGAATTAATCAGGTTCTCGGAGCCGGCCGCCAGCAGATCGAAAGCGACGAACGAGGCCGGAGTCTGCTCGGCGAGCAGCCGCACCCGGCTGTCGGCGGGGTGGATCCGCTGCGACAGTGCCTCCCAGTCCAACCGTTCATTGCCGGGGGAGCCGGTGCGGACCACAATTTCGCCGTCGACCACGCACCTCTCCGGAAGGGACGTTTTCAACGCCTCGACCAGTTCCGGGAAATACCGGGTCAGCATCTTCGAGCCGCGGCTGCCGATGTCGACGGTGTCGCCATCGCGGTGGATGATGGCGCGAAAACCGTCCCACTTCGGTTCATACAGCAGGCCGCCGGCCACACTGTCGGGTTCTGGCACATCGCTGACGGCTTTGGCCAGCATGGGCTGAACGGGGAACGGGAGATCAGTCATGATCCGATCTTTCCTCACTCAGCGGCCTGTGGGTAGTCCCTGGGCAGTCCACCCCTGCCCATCGTTCGATCACTATGCCTATACTCGATCAGTGGCCTCCGCAGGACGTCGCGCCCAGTCAGACCGGAGTACGACGAAAGGCTGCCCATGAGCAACGTTCCCGAGAATCTTCACTACACGGTCGAGCACGAATGGGTGACCCCGCCGACCAGCGACGGCGTGGTCCGCGTCGGTATCACCGACTTCGCGCAAGACGCGCTCGGCGACGTGGTCTACGTCCAGATGCCTGAGGCCGGCTCGCGGCTCACCGCCGCCGACGTCGTCGGAGAAGTGGAATCCACCAAGAGCGTCAGCGATATCTACGCACCAGTCACGGGCGAGGTGGTAGCCCGCAACGAGGCTCTGGAAGACAACCCGGGACTGATTAACTCTGATCCTTACGGTGAAGGCTGGCTCCTCGAGATCAAGGTTGCGGATACCGCAGTGGTGGATGACCTGCTGAGTTCATCGGACTACTCACAGCAGGTAGGCTAGAGCTACCGGATTCGTCCGGCGCAGCTGGCAAGATCACCGTTGTAGGGACACGGTGGTCAACCGGTCTCTCGACTGGTTGGCCACATATTTTGGGGAGGAACACCATGGTTGGCAACGAGAATGCGGCCACGTATGGCGGCACAGAAAGTAAGGCGCCGTCGCCCGAAACCACAACGATTGGCATCCCGGCACTGGCGCCCTCCGCTGTGGATCCGAAGCTGTCCCCCGAAGAGCAGGCGGCGGTCACCGCGCTGCCCAGCGCCTCCGCCTTGCTCGTCGCGCACAGCGGACCCAATGCTGGCGCACGGTTCCTCCTCGATCAGGACGTGACAAGCGCCGGACGCCACCCGAACGCCGACATCTTCCTCGACGACGTCACGGTGTCCCGCAAGCATGCTCAGTTTGAGCGCACCGATGCCGGATTTACGGTAATGGATACCCGAAGCCTGAACGGCACCTACGTCAACCATGACCGGGTGGACAGTGTTGTGCTGCGCAATGGCAACGAGATCCAGATCGGCAAGTTCCGATTGACCTTCTACACCGCACAAACCGCAGGACAGCAGCAGTCGCCAGTTCAGCCTCGCGGACAGGAATAGGTCCCGCTGCATGCCCCCACCCCAGTCAGCGCGGCGCACCGTAGGAATCGCTCCCGAGCGAGTCCACGGCAATGTGCTCAACATTGGCGAGGTCCTCACCGAGCTGTCCGGGGACTTTCCGCAGATCACTGCGTCCAAAATCCGGTTCCTCGAGGAAAAAGGACTGATTTCTCCTCAGCGAACCCGCGCCGGCTACCGGAAGTACGCACCGCACGATGTGGAGCGCCTACGCTTTGTCCTCGCGTTACAACGGGACCAGTACCTACCGCTGAAGGTCATCAAGGATTACGTCGACGCCATTGACCGCGGTGAGAAACCCGAGTCGCTGCCGGGCGGCATGACGCTGTCTCCGCGGATGGTCTCCGACCAGATGTCACGTGACCTGCACTCGTACACCCGTTCCCTGACGCTTGAAACACTGACCGCCGAGGCCGGCGCCAGACATGCTCTGGTGCTGGACCTGGTGGGGTTCGGATTGATCGCCCCGGTTGATGGTCGCTTCGACGAACACGCGCTGAGGATCACCCGAGCGTGCGTCTTGCTCGAGGGCCACGGGATTGAACCCCGTCATCTGCGCCCCTTCCGCGCCGCAGCCGACCGCGAGCTGGGCCTCGTCGAACGGGTGGTCGCCCCGGTCGCCTCCCGGCGGGACGTCGCTTCCAAGGCCCGCGCCGCTGAAATGGCCCGCGAAATCAGCGAGTTGTGCCTGAACCTGCACACGGCACTGGTGCAGGGCCACATTTCCCGCATGGATAGCTGAGGCGACCCGCAATGCTTGAAGTAGAAGTTGTCGGAGTTCGGATCGAGCTGCCCTCAAACCAGCCGCTGGTGCTCCTCAAGGAAACTAAAGGCGAACGCCACATCCCCATCTGGATCGGTGCCCCCGAAGCCAGCGCCATCGCCTTCGTGCAACAAGGAATCATCCCGCCCCGACCGATGACCCATGACCTCTTGGTCAGCGTGGTCAACGCCCTGGGCCGGGCGGTGAGTCAGGTCCGGCTGATCTCCGTGGAGGACACGGTCTTCCATGCCGAACTGGTGTTCGACGATGGTACGTCAGTGAGCTCGCGCGCATCCGACGCGATCGCCGTCGCCCTCCGCGTACCGTGCCCCATCTACTGCGCGGTGTCGGTAATGGATGAGGCGGGGGTGGAGATTACCGAGGCGGTCGACGACGACGACGATACCCCCGCGCAGCCACCGGTGAACGCCGAACGGGAACTTCGTCAGTTCCGGGAGTTCCTCGCGGACGTCGAACCCGAAGATTTCGAGCGCTGAGAAGGCCGACACGCCAAACTCTTAAAGCCCCACCTCTTTGACCTGGGGTGCCCGGCAATCTAACGTCGAAGCATACGGTTCCATTGCACTACCCACGAACTCAAGGCAGACTTGGGAGCAAACCCTGATAGTCCTGGTGTGTGACCAATGCCTACCGTTCAGGTTTTTCCACGGCCATCAGAACGAGGAGGCAGCACGTGAGTCCCAAAGGCGAAGCCGGTCCGGGTTCCAATGCGGTTGCGTCCGGATCCGGGATCCCGGCCAGTGCACAGGGTCTCCTGTTCACCGAAGACCTCCCCGTTCTCGATGAGGATGCCGGCTATCGTGGCCCAACGGCCTGCAAGGCCGCCGGAATCACCTACCGCCAACTCGACTACTGGGCCCGCACCGGTCTGGTGGAACCAGCCGTCCGTGGAGCCTCAGGCTCGGGAACCCAACGCCTCTACGGTTTTCGGGACATCCTGGTCTTGAAGGTTGTGAAACGGTTGCTCGACACAGGCGTTTCCCTCCAGCAGATCCGCACCGCCATCGAGCATCTCCGGGAACGGGGCGTCGACGATCTCGCACAAATCACGCTCATGAGCGACGGCGCCAGCGTCTACGAATGCACCTCGGCCGAGGAAGTCATCGACCTGGTCCAGGGCGGCCAGGGTGTCTTCGGTATCGCTGTTGGCAAGGTCTGGCGCGAGGTTGAAGGTAGCCTTGCTGCCCTGCCCAGCGAGCATGCAGTTGATCAGAACTTCCCCGACGACGAGCTCAGCAAACGCCGGGCCACCCGCAAGATCAGCTAACACCACGCCCTTCCCGCACCCAGCGGGCCATACCGCACAGGTCGACCGCAAACCGTGTAGTGGCTGATATCAGGCGCGTCGGGCGACTCGGCTTCTCATCCGGCCGGAATCCAAGAGGTTCTTCAGCAGTTCGTCGAAATACCCGGCCGCAATGTGTGCCGATTCGCCGGGCCAATGATGTACCGAGTGGGCAGCACCCTGAATCTGCTGCCAATTGGCCTGCTCAGCGATGGTGGTACTGAGCAACAGGTCCCCAAACATCTGGCGCATTTCGGCCAGCCGGAACGCGTGCTCGTTAGAGCCCGGGCGCACCCGGTTGGCAACAATCCCGGCAGTCGACAGATTCGGCGCGAACTCCCGCTTGAACAGTTCGATGGCGCGCATGGTCCGCTCGGTGCCTGCCACTGAGAACAGGCCCGGCTCCGCGACGAGGAGCACCCGGTTACTCGCCGTCCACGCCATCCTCGTCAGCCCATTGAGCGACGGCGGGCAGTCAATCAGGACCAGCCCGTAGCCCTCGAGACGGGACAACAGGGTAGCAAGCCGGCGCAGGTCGCGCCTTCCCAGATCCGGCCGGTCGTAGATGCCTGAATAGGCGGAGCCCACGGCGACGTCGAGGATGGGCTTCCTCCCCGACGACGGCGGGTTCTGCGCCAGTGCTGATGCCACCCAACCGCTGGGCATCACGTTGGCTGCGAGATCGCCGCGGCGCGCGATCTTGAGCAGCCGACCAATATCAAGCTGATCGGCCGACCTCACGCCCAGACCCGTGGTGGCATCAGCATGCGGGTCCAGATCGACCACCAGGGTTGGAATTCCTGCGGCGAGTGCTGCCGATGCCAGCCCGAGAGTCACAGACGTCTTGCCGACACCGCCTTTGAGGCTGCTGATGCTCACTACTTGCACTTCTTAAACCAATACCTAACATCTCGTGTACGCGGCTGCCGGGGGTCGCGCTAGGGGGATCCCGGGCCGCAGCCGTCTGCTGGCGGCCTGCTCGCGTCTGGATCTGGTCGGTGCCGCTACGGCGGCGGACCTACCTCCATCATAGGTGAGCGCCAGCCGTAGCAAGGTCCGCTGCAGGGTCGCCCGAATTCGTATGCTGAGAAGCATTAAGGGAGCGGCGTCACAGCGCGGTAGGGTGAAGATTGCCGTGACGCAGGACACGGACGCCCCTACCCGGTGGTGAGATGCACGGACGCAGGAGAGCGATGTTTTCGAAAATTCTGGTAGCAAACCGCGGCGAGATTGCCATCCGCGCCTTCCGGGCTGGGTTCGAGGTTGGGGCCAAGACGGTAGCGGTGTTCCCCTATGAGGACCGCAACTCGATCCACCGGCAGAAAGCCGACGAGGCTTACCTGATTGGTGAAGAGGGCCACCCGGTCCGCGCCTACCTCGACGTCCAGGAGATCGTCCGGGTCGCCAAGGAGTCAGGGTGCGACGCCATCTACCCGGGCTACGGCTTCCTCTCAGAAAACCCTGGCCTCGCCCGCGCCGCCGAAGAGGCTGGCATCACCTTCGTGGGGCCGCCCGCCGACGTGCTCGAACTCGCTGGCAACAAGGTCCACGCGCTGGAAGCCGCCCGCAAGGCTGGCATCCCGGTACTGAAGTCCTCGCAACCCAGCTCCGACGTCGACGAGCTGATCGCCGCCGCTGACGAGATCGGCTTCCCCATCTTCGCCAAGGCGGTCGCGGGCGGCGGCGGGCGCGGAATGCGGCGCGTCGACAAGCGGGAAGCGCTCCCGGAGGCGCTCGAAGCAGCCATGAGGGAAGCTGACTCCGCGTTCGGCGATCCGACCATGTTCCTTGAACAAGCTGTGCTCCGCCCCCGCCACATCGAGGTTCAAATCCTCGCCGACGCGCAGGGCAACGTCATGCACCTGTTTGAGCGTGACTGCTCCATCCAGCGTCGCCATCAGAAGGTCATCGAAATAGCGCCTGCCCCGAACCTCGACGAGAACATCCGTCAGGCGCTGCACCGAGACGCTGTCGCTTTCGCCACCGCGCTGGGCTACGTCAACGCCGGCACTGTCGAGTTCCTCGTCGACACCGTGGGCGAGCGGGCGGGCCAGCACGTCTTCATCGAGATGAACCCCCGGATCCAGGTGGAGCACACGGTCACCGAGGAGATTACCGACGTCGACCTGGTCCAGGCCCAGCTGCGTATCGCCGCGGGGGAGACTCTTGCCGATCTCGGCCTGAGCCAGGACAGCGTCCAGGTTCGGGGTGCCGCCCTGCAGAGCCGCATCACCACCGAGGATCCCGCCAACGGCTTCCGGCCCGACGTTGGACAGATCACCGCCTACCGGTCCGCCGGCGGCGCCGGGGTGCGGCTCGATGGCGGAACCGTTTACGCGGGTGCCGAAATCAGCCCGCACTTCGACTCCATGCTTGTGAAGCTGACCTGCCGCGGCCGCGACCATAAATCGGCGGTGACCCGCGCCCGGCGCGCCCTGGCCGAGTTCAGGGTCCGCGGGGTCTCCACCAACATCTCCTTCCTGCAGGCCGTCCTGGACGACCCGGACTTCATCGCCGGCGACGTGGCGACCAACTTCATCGACGAACGGCCCGAACTTCTCACGGCCAGGGTCTCTGCCGACCGCGGCACCAAGCTGCTCACTTGGCTCGCCGACGTAACAGTCAACAAGCCCCATGGTGAACGACGTGTCGAGATCGATCCGGCCGAGAAACTGCCCGAAGCCGTCGAGGGCGAGCCAGCCCCGGGCCCCGGGTCACGGCAGCGGCTCCAGGAACTCGGCCCGGAGAAGTTCGCTGCCGAACTCCGCGCCCAGACCGCCGTCGCCGTTACCGACACCACCTTCCGCGACGCCCACCAGTCGCTGCTCGCCACCCGGGTCCGCACCCGCGACCTGGTGGCAGCCGGCAACGCTGTCTCCCGTGCCACCCCCCAGCTGCTGTCGGTGGAAGCCTGGGGCGGGGCCACCTACGATGTCGCCCTCCGGTTCCTCGGCGAAGAACCGTGGGAGCGGCTCGCCGCGCTCCGCAAGGAACTGCCGAACATCTGCCTGCAGATGCTCCTGCGCGGCCGCAACACAGTGGGTTATACCCCGTACCCGGAAGAGGTCACCGAAGCGTTCGTCAAGGAGGCCGCGGGCACCGGGATTGACATTTTCAGGATTTTCGACGCCCTCAACGACGTCTCCCAGATGGAGCCGGCCATCCGCGCGGTCCGGGCCACCGGCACCGCTGTGGCCGAGGTGGCCCTCTGCTACACCTCCAACATGCTGGACCCCGAAGAGAAGCTGTACACGCTGGAGTACTACCTGGAGCTGGCGCAGCGGATGGTCGACGCCGGCGCCCACATCCTGGCGATCAAGGACATGGCAGGGTTGCTGCGGCCAGCAGCAGCAACCCAGCTTGTCTCTGCCCTGCGGGAACGCTTCCACCTTCCGGTCCACCTACATACCCACGACACCGCTGGCGGCCAGCTGGCCACGCTCCTCGCGGCCGTGGACGCGGGGGTGGATGCCGTCGACGTCGCCAGCGCATCCCTGGCCGGTACCACCAGCCAGCCCTCGGCGTCGGCCCTGGTCGCAGCCCTGGCCAACACTGAGCGCGATACCGGCATCAGCCTCGCGGCCGTCTGTTCACTGGAACCCTACTGGGAAGCGGTCCGTCGGGTCTATGCTCCCTTCGAATCCGGGCTGCCCGGGCCCACTGGGCGCGTGTATCGTCACGAAATTCCGGGCGGACAGCTCTCCAACCTGCGCCAGCAGGCCATCGCCCTGGGCCTCGGCGAACGGTTCGAAGCCATCGAGGACATGTACACGGCAGCTGACCGGATGCTGGGGCGACTGGTGAAAGTCACGCCGTCGTCGAAGGTGGTGGGCGACCTTGCCCTGCAGCTCGTCGGCACCAACGTGGATCCCGTTGATTTTGAGCAGAACCCACAGAACTACGACATCCCCGACTCGGTGATCGGCTTCCTCAGCGGCGAACTCGGCGACCCTCCCGGCGGCTGGCCCGAACCCTTCCGTACCAAGGCGCTGCAGGGCCGCGACGTCAAGGTCCGCGACACTGAGCTCAGTGCCGAGGATCAGAAGGCCCTGACCGGGGACTCAGCGTTGCGCCGTGCCACCCTGAACCGACTGCTATTCGCCGGACCGACCAAGGACTTCCTCGCCACCCGCGAAACCTACGGGGACGTGTCAGTCCTGGACACCCGGGACTACCTATATGGCCTGCAACAGGGCCGCGAACATGTCATCCCGCTGGAAAGGGGTGTCCGGCTGATTGCCACGCTCAGTGCGGTGTCCGAGCCGGATGAGAAGGGCATGCGCACAGTGATGTGCACGCTCAATGGGCAGATGCGTCCCGTCGCCGTCCGCGACCGCAGCATCCACAGCGATGTCAAAGCCGCCGAGAAGGCCGATAAGGCGACGCCGGGCCAGATCGCTGCGCCTTTCGCGGGTGCGGTCACCATCACCGTGGCCGAAGGCGACACGGTCGAACAGGGTGCCACCATCGCCACCATCGAGGCCATGAAGATGGAAGCGGGAATCACGTCGCCGGTGGGCGGTACCGTCCAGCGGATCGCCGTCGACGTCGTGTCCCAGGTGCAGGGCGGGGACCTCCTCCTGGTGATCAAGACCGCGTAGCCAGTGCCCTGCCGCGGGATTCGGTGCGCTAGTGTTTGGCTGGAAACCTCGGCGCCTTTGGCGCGCCCGCTGACCCTGTGAGGAACTATGACCCCGCAAGATCCGTCCGGTACCAGCCCGTCCGCTGGACCAGACAATGACAGACCAGTCGATGACACTTCAAACAATGTCACTTCGGTCGATTCGCATCCCGAGGCGCACCAAGCTGATGCGCCCGACGACGCCACCACCACCAGCGTCGCGCCCGATGACGAGCCGGAGTTTTCCGCCCCAATCGGCACGGCCCCCGATGCTCCCAGCGCCGGGGAGCCAGAGCATGATCATGGAGCGCTGGCCGGATTTCCGGTCGATTATGCGGCCGCGTTGCCCCTCAGGACCGGTGAGACTTCAACGGTGGCATCCTCAGGGCCAGCGGATCTCTCAGGACCAGCAGCCACTTCAAGGCCAGCGGCCACTCTTCCTGCTGCGGCTCTTCCGGCTGCCCCCACGGTTGCTCCGGAAGCGGTAGCCGACCTTGCCGGCTGGTTGCCCACGGCTGGCTCCACCGCCACCGCCACCGCCGCACCACCGGCGGACCGGCCAGTCGCAGAGACCGCTGAAGCGCGCAGCGCCCGCCGGCAGAAGGAAGCCGGCCCGGAAACGGCTTCTTCCCTGACCGCGGACCGGCTCCTCGAAGTGACGAAGCGGCCACCCGTCGACGGATGGCGCAGGCTGCTCCACATGCTCACTTTCGGCTACGTCAGCCTCGGCGACTCGGACGCCGTTCGCATCCGCCGCGCCCTGGAGCACCGCATTGGTGTGCGGTTGGGGGAGCGCACCCGGTTCGTACCGGTACTGTCCCGAAAGGGCGGGGTGGGAAAAACCACCGTCACCACGCTGCTGGGCATGACCCTGGCCGAGATGCGCGAAGACCGCATTATCGCCATGGACGCCAACCCGGACCGGGGAACACTCTCCGATCGCTCACCCGGCAAAGCGGACTTCACCGCCCGCCAGCTGGTCCAGAACCGGTTCATGGTTGACTCTTTTGCCCAGCTCTCCAGCTACGTGGCCCGCGAAGGCTCACGGCTGCACGTGTTGGCGTCCGAGACGGATCCCGCCGTCGCCCAGGCGTTCGACGACGCCGATTACCGCGCGGTCACCGACATCCTGAGCCGCTATTACTCGATTGTCCTCACCGATTCGGGCACCGGCATGGTGCACTCGGTGATGAAGGGGACGTTGGAGAAGGCCGACGCCGTCGTGCTGGTCTCCGGCGGTAGCGTCGACGAGGCGCGGCTCGCCTCCGAGACGCTGTCCTGGCTGGAAGCGCACGGTCGGCACGATCTGGTGGCTAACGCCATCGTGGTGATCAACTTGTCGTCAGGCAACGGCACGCAGGTGAATGTCGCCGAGATCGAGGAGCATTTCCAGTCGCGGGTCAGCACCGTCGTGCGGATTCCCTACGACCGTCATCTGGCTGAAGGCTCCCGCATCGATCTGGCCCAGCTCAAGCCCGCCACCCGCGACGCAGTCATCGAGTTGGCCGCCCTCGTGGTAGACGAACTGCTGTGACCCACTACGACCTGGCGATCATCGGTTCCGGATCGGGGAACAGCCTGATCACCCCCGAGTGGGACGGCCGGAAAGTGGCTCTGATCGACGGCGGCGTCTTCGGCGGAACCTGCCTCAACGTCGGCTGCATCCCGACCAAGATGTTCGTCTTCCCGGCGGAGCTTGCCACCGGCGCCCGCGAAGCGGCTGCGCTGGGCGTGGACCTTGAGCTTCGCGGCGTCAGCTGGCGCGCCATCCGGGACCGGATCTTCTCCCGCATCGATGCGATCTCGCGGGACGGCAGACGGTACCGGGCCGACGAGCTGGAGAATGTCACCCTCTATCAGGATTACGTCCGGTTTACCGGCGACAGATCGTTGGTGACCGGATCCGGCGAGGAGATTCAGGCGGACCAGGTAGTCATCGCCGCCGGGTCCCGCGCGGTACTTCCCGATATTCCCGGCATCACCCTTCCTCAGGTTCACACCTCAGACACCATCATGCGGCTGGACGAGCTGCCGGGCCGGATCCTGATCATTGGCGGCGGCTACATCGCCGCTGAGTTTGCCCATATCTTTGGTGCGTTCGGATCGGCTGTCACTGTGGTCAACCGGTCCGGCCAGCTACTGCGAACGCTCGATGACACCGTCTCCGCGGCATTCACCGCTCAGGCGGTACGCCAGTGGGACGTCGTTCTCGACCATACGGTGGCCTCGCTGACCGCCAACGACGACAGCTCGGTCCACGCAGTTCTCGCAGGGGACAGCGCACGGGAGCTCGACGTCGACGTCGTCCTGGTGGCTGCGGGTAGGGTGCCCAACACCGATCGGCTGGATGCCGCCGCCGTCGGGTTCGATCTTGAAGCGGACGGACGTCTGGTCGTCGACGGGCAGCAGCGGGTGCTCCGGAACGGCGCGCCGGTTGATGGGTTGTGGGCGCTCGGCGACGTCAGCAGCAAATTCCAGCTCAAACACGTTGCCAACCATGAGGCGCGGATCGTGTCGCATAACCTGAGCCACCCGGAGGATCTGCGCACCAGCGACCACCGGTTTGTTCCCGCCGCGGTGTTCACCCACCCGCAGGTTGCTGTTGTCGGACTGACCGAAGCAGAGGCGTTGGCGAAGGCCGAAGCTGAAGGCTTCGAGGTCACGGTGGCGGTCCAACGGTACGGGTCGACGGCATATGGCTGGGCGATGGAGGACACCACAGGGTTTGTGAAGCTGATCGCAAATCAGCGCACCGGGATGATTCTCGGCGCGCACATCATGGGCCACGAGGCGTCAATGATCATCCAGCCGGTGATTCAGGCGATGTCTTTTGGGCTCGACGCCCAGACCATGGCCAGCGGCCAGTACTGGATCCACCCGGCCCTGACGGAAGTAGTCGAGAACGCACTCCTATCCCTGAAGACCGGGTAATCAGCCCCGCACCGCGGGTTCTGGCTAGGCGCGAGGGGCCGAATAGATCCCTTCGACCACTGTCGAGTAGTCCTTCAAGACCTGGGCGCGCTTGATCTTCAGCGACGGCGTCAGGTGCCCGCTGGTCTCGGTGAAGTCGGTCGCGACGATGCGGAACGCCTTGATCGACTCAGCCTGGGAGACGTTGGCGTTGGCTTGATCGACCAGCTGTTGCACCTCGGCGGTGACGAGCGGGTGCTCGACCGCTTGCGCCATGGTCGTGTCCTTGGGCAACTGGTGACGTTCGAGCCAGCCCGGGAGTGCTTCTTCATCAAGGGTGATCAGGGCGGAGATGAACGCTCGGTGGTCGCCGACCACAACACACTGGGACACCAGGGCATTGGAGCGGATCGTGTCTTCCAGCTGCGCGGGGATGACGTTCTTGCCGCCCGCGGTGACGATTATTTCCTTCTTCCGGCCGGTGATTTTGAGGAAACCATCGGTGTCCAGCTCGCCGATGTCGCCAGTGCGGAACCAGCCATCGACAAAGGCCTCTTCGGTGAGGTCGTCGCGCTTGTAATAGCCGCGCATGACGCATACGCCCTTCGCGAGGATTTCGCCGTCGTCGGCGATCTTGACAGCGTTGCCGGGAAGGGGAGCGCCTACGGTGCCGATCTTGATCCGCTTCGGGGTGCTGACGGTGATCGGCGCGGTGGTCTCGGTGAGCCCGTACCCTTCGAGGACCATCAGGCCGATGCCGTGGAAGAAGTGCCCCAACCGGTCGCCCAGCGGCGCGCCTCCGGAGACTGCATGTTCCACGCGTCCGCCCATGGCGTCGCGAATCTTGCTGAACAGGATCCTGTCGAACACGGCGTGCTTCACCTTGAGCATCAGCGGCACCCTGCCTGCCTGGTCGGCCTTGGACCATTCGATGGCCACCTTGGCGCCGGCGTGGAAGATCTTGCCTTTGCCGCCGTCCTCGGCTTTGAGCATTGAGTTGTTGTAGACCTTCTCGAAGACCCGGGGAACCGCGAGGATGAAAGATGGCTGGTAGCTCTGCAGATCGGGGAGCAGGTTCTTGACGTCGGGGGTGTGGGCCACTGTCGCACCGGATGCCACGCACAGCACCGAGATGAACCGGGCAAACACATGGGCCAGGGGGAGGAACATGATGGTCTGCGCGCCCTCATGGGCTACCTCCGGCAGCGCTGCAGCGGCGTTGACTGACAGGTCCACGAAGTTCCCGTGGGTGAGTTCGCAACCCTTGGGCTTGCCGGTGGTCCCCGAGGTGTAAATGATGGTGGCGACGTCGTCGAGCCCGGCCGTCGTGCGACGGGCCTCCAGCGCCTGGTTGCCGATGTCGCTGCCCGCGCTACGCAGCGGGTCGAGGCCATTGTTGTCGAGCTGCCAGACATGTTGGACACCCGGGATGTTCGATGCTGCGGTGGCCTGACGGACCACGTTCTCGTGGCGGGATGACTCAACGAATGCGGCAACGGCGCCCGAATCCTCAAGGATCCAGCCCACCTGCGATGGCGACGAGGTCTCGTAGACAGGAACCGAGATGGCACCGGCAAACCAGATGGCAAAGTCCACCAGAGACCACTCATACCGGGTGCGTGCCATGATGGCGACGCGGTCGCCGGCCTGAACACCGCTGGCCATCAGGCCCTTGGCGAGGAGTTGGACGTCAGCGAGGAATTCAGTTGCCCGAATGTTCTGCCACTCCCCGGCACTGTCCTTCTTCGAGAACAGCGCGGGGTCGGAGGCTTTCGCAGCCTGCTTGACAACCAACTCCGTGATATTGCTGTCACGGGGTGTGTCCACCAGAATGGGGACGCTGTATTCGCGCACGACTATCTCCTTTGATATCTCCAAAACCTGCGGGATTTTATTAGCCTATAGGTTCGGTGAGCGTTAATACTCTCCAGTAATGTACGAATCGGTAACGGTCACACAACGCCTAGAGCTGGCCGGGGACGAGGACTTACCATGATCAGACAGTCGGATGCCGCGACGCAGCCCCGGTTACGAACGCAACTGCGCGGTCCCGGGGCCGGCGGCAGGGCTGCCCGACGTCGGCCTGGTGGTCTGTTGGCTGGCCCTACGGATTCGCCGACCTTCCTGCGCCGAGGTCTTGCCATCGGGATCGACATCGGTGGGACCAAGGTGGCGGCCGGCGTCGTCGACATCCGCGGGAACATCCTGGCCGAGGCGCGGCGTGACACCCCCGGCCACGACCCGCGTCATGTAGAAGCGATCATCGCCGAGCTGGTGACTGAGCTCTCCACCGGGTATCGGATCAGATCCGTGGGGATCGGAGCCGCCGGCTGGATGGATTTGACCAACGGAACGGTGCTGTTTAGCCCCCACCTTGCCTGGCGCAACGAACCGCTCCGCCACAATCTGGAGCGGATTTTACGGCGGCGGGTCACCGTGGTGAACGACGCCGACGCCGCGGCCTGGGCGGAATGGCGGTTCGGTGCGGGCCGGGGTGAGAGCCGGTTGGTCTGCATCACCCTGGGGACCGGGATCGGCGGGGCAATGATTATGGATGGCGCCCTGGAGCGGGGCCGCTTTGGTGTGGCGGGGGAGTTTGGCCACCAGATCATCGTGCCACAGGGGCACCGCTGTGAGTGCGGTAACCGGGGGTGCTGGGAGCAGTACGCGTCGGGCAACGCGTTGGGGCGGGAAGCGCGCGAGCTCGCGACAGCCAATTCCCCGGTGGCGCAGGCCCTGCTGCGGGAGGTCGACGGCGATCCGCGGCTCATCACTGGTGCTGTCGTCACCAAGCTGGCTCTGGAGGGCGACCCGGCGTGCCGGGAACTGGTCGACGACGTCGGGCAGTGGCTCGGGCTTGGGTTGGCCAACCTCGCGGCGGCCCTGGATCCGGGAACCTTCGTTGTCGGTGGTGGCCTTGGCGCGGCGGGTGAAGTATTGCTGGAACCTGCCCGCCGGGCGTTTGCCCGCAACCTGACGGGTCGCGGGTTCCGGCCCGCGGCCCGTGTGGAAGCCGCCGCCCTGGGGCCGTTCGCCGGGTTGGTGGGTGCGGCGGATTTGTCCCGGTTGAGTCCGAGGTTGAGCCGAGGTTGAGTCACCTCTGCGCCCGGTCTGCGCCCGTGGTTGAGTCCGGTTTGGTAGTGCCAGAACTAGGTCAGCCTCACCCGCCCCACGATCTTCCCCTGTGGATCGGCCGTGCCTCATATTTCGCCGAACCGTGAGATCTGGTGGGTCATCGGGCTTGTGAGGGCCCGATCTAACGCCTCAGCGGGTGGGTTGTGGTTCCCTTTATGCCGCCGATCCAAAATTTTGATCTGCCAGGAAAAATAGTTCAAAATTCTTTTCCGGGTGCCTTCCCACGGACCTTATTTTGTCAGTGCCCGATGATGGAATGAAGGTATGAAAAGCAGTACAGCTTCTCCTACCGGAAAGGGATTCGTTCCCGAATCCGGCGCGGATTCCGGCTCCACTAACGGGCCCGCGAATACCGCCGCGGGGGCTTCGGGCGGTTCTTCAGGCGGGACGTCAGGCGGGGCTTCCGGCGGAACGCCCGGCGGGGCGTCTGGTGGGGCGTCTGGTGGGGCGTCTGGTGGGGCGTCTGGTGGGTATGGTCCGGGTGGTCCGTTGGGTGTCGGCGCGGTGTGGACTGCCCCGGTAGGTGATCCGCCCAACACTTCCGCTGGTGCCTTTGCTGATGCTTCTGCTGACACCTCTGCTGGTGCCTTTGTTGGTGGCGGGCCTGAGGCCGATTTTGGTGCTGGCCCTGATGCCGGGGTGCGCTCCAGTGAGGTGCCGCCGGTGTTGATGGGCGGGGTGGCTGTGGCGGCGGTGGTCGGCCTGGATGCGGGGCGGACCTTGGACCTGATTAAGGATCTGGGAGGGTTGCGTTCCTGGGTTGATGCGCAGGAAGCGAAAGCTGTCACCCATCTTCATGACCTCACCAGTGGAGCGCATCCCTGGGTGGAGGATCGGGGGCGGGTCAGGATGCTCGCCGCGGCGGAACTGGGTGCGGCCACCCGGGTGCCGGAAGTGACCGCCGGGACCCTGATTGATCATAG
>NZ_JBTNDE010000027.1:0-45640 GCF_054511155.1 Arthrobacter glycogeni
GAAGCATCAGCAAAGGCATCAGCGGAAGTGTTGGGCGGATCACCTACCGGGGCAGTCCACACCGCGCCGACGCCCAACGGACCCCCAGGACCATACCCACCAGACGCCCCAGTGGAAGTCCCCGCGGACGTGTTCGCGGACCCACCATTGGAGGTCTCATCGGACGCACCCGCAGACGTATCGGTGGGCCCTCTACTGGGGGCGGGACCCGGACCGGATTCGGGAACGAATCCCGTTCCGGTAGAAGAAGCTGTACTGCTTTTCATACCCCCATTCCATCACCCGCCACTGACATTATTAGGGCCCAAACCCGGTGCACAGAAAAACTTTCTGAACTATTTTTCAAGGTCCGGTCACAGCCCACCGGGGGCGTGCACAAAACCCCACAACCCACCCACCGGGGCGTTAGATCGGGCGCCTCACTAGCCCGATAACCCACCACAACTAACCCTTCGGCGGGTTTGGGGGATCGGTCGGCGGGTTGAGGTCTCAGGGGTCTCAGCCATCTCTGGGGGCTCAGGGGTCTCAGCCATCTCCGGAGTCTCAGGGTCTCGACAGTGTCCTGCTGCACCAGGACACCCCAGCTCGATCTACCGGACCTTTCACCCTGGCGGGCCCGAGTGACACGCTGGTGCACCGACCGAGGCAAGGTGAGCCCTACCTACCCCGGGTCGGGCCCCGCGGAGACCTGCCCGGCCGGCGCTGATTCGGTGCGCCTGCTGGTGGTAGATGACCACCCGGTGGTGCGTGCCGGACAGATCAACCTGCTCTCCTCCGACCCCCGCATCGTGGTCGCCGCCGAGGCAGCCAACGGGGAGGAAGCGGTTGCCGCAGCGATCGCCGTCGCTCCCGACGTCGTCCTCATGGGCCTGCGCATGCCGCTTCTGGATGGAGCTGACGCAACCGCCCGCATTCTCTCGACGCAGCCGGGCACCAAAGTGCTGGTATTGACCACCTACGACGGCGACTCCGATATTGTGCGGGCCGTCGAGGCCAGCGCCGTGGGCAATCTGCTCAAAGACACTCCCGGGGACACAATCATCAGCACCATGTTCGCCGCGGCCCGCGGTGAGACGGTCCTCGCACCGCCCATCGAAGCGAAGTTGGTGTCCCGGATGCGAGCACCTGCGCCGCCGGCGCTGTCTCGCGCGAACCGGGGGTGCTGCAGTGCGTAGCCCGGGGGCTGAGCAACCCCGACATTGCCGCGCGGCTCTACATCGCGGAGACCACAGTAAAGACCCATCTGCTGCCCATTTTCGCCAAACTGGACGTCGATGACCAGACACGGGCCGTGGTCGTGGCGATGGGATGCGGAATCCTCGACAGTCGGGCTCCCGGGCCCCGATAGAGGCCTGCCGCTCAATGTGTGTTTAGAATCATAGTTGAGCTCAATGGGGCGCTCTGACCTGTTCACCCTCCCCAATCTGCAAGGACCCGGCTCGCCATGAAAATCGGAATACTCACCAGCGGCGGCGATTGTCCTGGACTCAACGCGGTGATCCGTGGGGCGGTCCTCAACGGCATCAAAACCCACAACCTTGACTTCGTCGGGTTCCGCGACGGCTGGCGTGGAGTGGTGGAGGGTGACATCATCGACCTCCCGCGCAGCGCCGTCCGCGGTATCTCCAAGCAGGGCGGCACCATTCTGGGGACCTCCCGCACCAACCCCTTCGAGGGAAACGGTGGACCCGACGCGATCAAAGCCACCCTTGAACGGCTCGGCATCGACGCGATGATCGTCATCGGCGGTGAAGGCACCCTCGCTGCCGCCAAGCGGCTCACCGACGCCGGCCTGAAAATTGTTGGAGTCCCCAAGACCGTCGATAACGATCTCGACGCCACCGATTACACCTTTGGCTTCGACACCGCGGTGCAGATCGCCACTGAGGCCATTGACCGGCTGCGCACCACCGGTGAGTCCCACAGCCGGTGCATGGTAGCCGAAGTGATGGGACGCCACGTGGGCTGGATCGCCCTGCACGCCGGGATGGCGTCCGGCGCCCATGCCATCCTCATCCCTGAGCAGCAGACCAGCCTGGAGCAGATCGCCGAGTGGGTGACCGAGGCCAATTATCGTGGCCGTGCGCCTCTCGTGGTGGTCGCCGAAGGATTCGTCCCCGATCACCTGGACCAGGCCCACTCCGAGCGCGGCCTCGACACGTTCGGCCGGCCACGGCTCGGCGGGATCGCCGATCAGCTGGCCCCGGAAATCGAATCTCGCACCGGAATCGAAACCCGCGCCACTGTGCTGGGACATATCCAGCGCGGTGGGGTCCCCTCTGCGTTCGACCGCGTCCTCGCGACACGTCTGGGGATGGCCGCAGTCGATTCAGTGGTGGACGGGTTGTGGGGCACGATGGTGTCGCTGAAGGGCACGGAAATCGCCCGGGTGGGCTTTGAGGCCGCCCTGGGCAATTTGAAGGTGGTCCCCCAGCAGCGGTACGACGAGGCAGCCATCCTCTTCGGCTAATGTTGCCTAGATGGAACTCGACCCCGGCACTGCCTCAATCATCCAGCTCGGGTGGTCCCGGCTCCTGCAGCTCGACGACACGGCGTTCGCCGAGGCGGCGGGTGAGCGGATCTACCGCAGGGACGACGACGCCGAGCTGCTGACCTTTGTGCGGTTGTTCGGCGAGGAATCCATCGTGGGCCCGGGGTGGGCGCTCGACGCCGCAGCGGAACTAGACGGCGACGTCCTCGCCCGCCACTCAACTCTCCTGAGGTTGACCCGGGAGCATGGCGGGCGTGGTCTGGGCGAAGCGAACCTGTACTTTTGCGACAGCCTGCCAGCTCTTGAGCCCCGCCACGACGTGGCGGTGAGCGATGACCTGGCCTTCGCCGTCGACCTTGAACGACTGTGCCCTCCTGACGACACCGCCGAGGTGGGCCTGAGCGAACTGGAGCATCGCACCATCCTGGTGGACGACGCGACCGCTCCCCCCACCCCGTTCGCCGGCGCTGGCTACGACATCTGGAGCGGTATCCTGGCTCATCTCGGGGTCCTGACAGCGCCCGAACGTCGGGGCCAGGGGCACGCTACCTTCATCGCGAAGGTAGCCGTCGAAGACGCCATGGCAGCGGGCCTGATACCCCAGTGGCGCGCGCGCACCGACAACACCGCATCCATCAGGACGGCGCTACGAGCGGGCTTCATCGGGTGCGGCAGCCAAACCAGCGTGCTGCTGCCGAGGTAGGCTGCAACCGGCTGAAGCTTAGGCCGGGCCGAACAGGTCGAGGAGCCCCTGGCGCTTGAACATGTGCGCGGTCTGCCGCGCAGAGGGGTGGCCCTGATCGGGGTCGGCCCCCGCGCCCAGGAGCACGTCGGCGACGTCCGGATACCCCTTGAAGGCCACTCCCGCCAGTGGGGTCTGACCCTTGTCGTTGACCGCATTGACGTCAACGCCCCGCCCGGCCAGGTCTGCCACAATACCCGCATGTCCGTGGTACGAGGCGAGCATCAGGAGACTGTCGCCGGCACTGGTGGTCAGCGTCGCCGGGACTCCTGCGTCAAGGTATCGACTCAGGGTTGCCGCGTCGCCGGTGCGTGCCGCGTCGAACAGCCGGTGGGCCAGCGCGATAGCCTGATCGGCTCCGCCATCGGGCGAGCTAGTCTCGGTCACGGTCACCGGCGTCCTTTGAGGAAACCAGTGGCGCGTCCCACCACCTGGCCGGCGTCGGGCGCCACAATGATCTCCTGGGCTGCGGCGTACGCCTCGTCGCCGTCCTGCACCACCAGGTCACCGAGTGGGTCAACCGAGCGTTTGACGACGGCGAGCGCCACTGCCCCCATCTCGTAGTGCTGGGCCACCGACGTCACGGTGCCGACGGTGCGACCGCCAGCGACGACGGCGCTCCCCACCGCGGGGAGGGTATGTTGGCTGCCGTCAAGCTGCAGAAAGACTAGGCGGCGGGGTGGATGCCCCAGATTGTGCACCCGGGCCACGGTTTCCTGGCCCTTGTAGCACCCCTTCGAGAGGTGGACCGCGGTGCGGATCAGATCCAACTCGTGGGGGATGGTCTTCTCATCGGTTTCGGCTCCGGCCCGGGGCCGCCACGCGGCGACGCGCAACGCCTCGGACGCCATCGCTCCGGCCAGGCTCAGCCCCGCCTCGCCGAGCGCGGCGACGGTATCCGCGAGTGCGGTTTGCGGGACCAGATACTCAAACCAGGGGCGTTCCAGTCCGGGGTGGTTTTCTTCGGTCACCACGGAGTAGCCGTAGCCGCCCTCGGCGATGTGAGGCCACGGGTCAACCCATACGAGACGTTCGGATAGCGTGGCAACAGGTTTCACTGCACCCAGGACCGCCCAGGTATCTGACACATCCGCGACCTCGACCCGAAGCATGAACTTCATCCGGTCCAGCCAGGCGGCCATGCCGGGCGCTTCGAACCCTTCAACGATCAGCCAGGTGGTGGTCCCGTCGTCGACCACCCGGGCGTTGTACTCAATCCTGCCCTGCACGCTCAGCAGGAGCGTCTCCGAGCTGCTACCCGGTTGCAAGCCCAACAGGAGCTGGGAGGAGAGGGTGTTCAGCCAGCTCAGGCGGTCCGGCCCGGATACCGTTACGATGCCCCGGTGGGACAGGTCGACGACGGCGGTGCCGCGGGCCAGCGCGCGCTGCTCTCTGAAAGGGTCGCCGTAATGGGAGGCGGTGCCCTGGTCGGGTGCGCCAGCGGCTACCGCGCCGGGCAGGGACAGCAGTGGGCTGAGGTAGGTCATGATGGTATCAACGCGTCCTTGGGCTTGGCGTATTCCTTTGCCCTGCCCGAGAGGGCACGGCAGTTCAGGATTCTTTTTTGAGAATCGCCGATGCATGGGCCTTGAGTGGTTGACCATCGGCGGCCACGTCCCACCGCCAGTAGAGGTCGCCCTCCACCAGGCCATACAACCGCGTGGCGGCTGTGTATTCCTTGGAATTCTGGCCGCGCATCACCAAGTCGGTGCTGAGCTGGATCTGCGGGCCCTTGATCACCCCGTAATACAGTTCAGCGATTCCGCCGGGGTGCACGATAGTGGCGGTAATGTCGAAGCCGTCCTCGGCGTTACGGAGCTGTTCCACCTCGTCGGCGCTCTTCAGCGCGGGAACAATATCGGCTGGTTCGAGACCGGGGCCGCCGTCGGCGTCGTTTAGCTTGCGGTCCAGCGCCCAGAATCCGCTTTCCACCGACAGGGGGCGCAGGCGGGTCCCCAGCTCATCGGTCAGCCAACTCTCGGCCGTGTACTTGAGGTACGGCAGCCCGTTCTGGGTGAAGGTGACACGTTGCTCAAAGTGCTCGGACTCCGATGAGCCTTCGCCGAGCCGGCCGGAGCCCTCCCAGGCTCCCAACAGCCAGGACAACGGGACCAACTCGGGCGTAAGGTCGGTAGGAATCTCAAACGACATGGTGAGGTGGCAGCCTTACTTCTGGCCCTTGTACAGGCGGCTGATCACCAGGGCCGCCACTCCAGCCATCGCCAGTGAAGCGAGCACCAACAGTCCAATGAAGAAGATTTCAAGCGCAAGAATCGACATGCGTCCATCCTAACGCGACGCATCGGCGGCTCTCGACCTCATCGCCGTGACGGAGCGAGGCGGGCGGTCCGGGAGTGAAACAGGCGGGGAGGCGGGCAGGTCAATCAGGCGGTGAGCAGCTTGCTCAGGAAGTAAACGAGCGAGCCAATTACGAGGATCGGCGCGACGCCGATCGACAGTGCCGCCGGCAAGTTCACCGGCGTTTCGCGGGCCAGGAAAAGCCGGCGGGCACACACCACCACGGCTCCGCTGCCCGCTCCGATGATGCCTGCGGCCAGCCCGGAAACGTCGGTGAACAGAATGGCCCCAAGTGGTCCGGCGGTTGCGGCCAGCGCGGTTCCCAGCGGTGCGATGATGCGATCTGGCCAGGGCAGCAGCGACACGGCGAGAGCGATGATGACGCTGATCCCGGTGACCAGCATCATGCCGGAGTTCCCGGCGTTGACTGCCAACCGGTCGGCGGCAACCCAGCCCGAGCCGAGGCAGGCCAGGAATACGCCAACTCCGGCGCCGAGGGTGGACTCGAGGCGGTGGCTCTGGCCGGTACCGCGGAACAGCTGGATGAGGAATATCCCGCCTAGGCCGAGGGCCGTCGCGACAGGCATCCACCGCATGAAGTCGGTGTCAGGGACAGTGAGGGCCGCAGCCGTGGCGGCCAGCGCGCTAAGTCCGATGACTGCAGACTGGCTCTTCCTGGCTGGAACGCCCAGCACATGGGGCCAGCCAATGGCGCACGCCAGGATCAGGACCGCAGCGACGCCCGCCAGGGCACCAAGGGAGACGTAGGAAGCAACCACGACTGAGATGACGGCAACTGCCGCCGCAATGGCTACACTCCATATTCTCACCCGAGCAATACTGCCTTACCGCTCCGGCAAGTGAAAACGGCGTCCCGGGGTGCGGAGCATCACACCCGGTATACTGGACGAAATCTGCAAGGGCTGCGGAGCACCCGACCTACTCCGTCTGCCCGACGCAGTCGCCCGATGATGCGCGTCCGAGTATATGGAGGACACATGCCGCACATCCTGATGTTGACTAATAGCCCCGGCTCGTCGGTGGGTGTGCTGCCCGCGCTTGAGCTGCTCAACCACAAGGTGCATATTCTGCCCGCCGAGCCGACGGCGCTACTGGAAACCGAACCCTGCGATGTGGTGATGGTCGATGCACGCAAGGACATGGTCGGCGCGCGATCGCTGACGCAGCTTCTCAAGGCCACCGGTCTCAGTGCACCCCTGATGCTGGTGCTCACCGAGGGTGGGATGGCCGCCGTCGCCGCTAACTGGTTGGCCGACGACGTCGTCCTCGACTCTGCTGGGCCCGCCGAGGTGGAGGCGCGGCTCCGCCTGGTCATCGCGAGGACCAGTGCTGCAGAGTCAGAGACCAGTAGCGAGATCCGGGCCTCCGGCGTCGTGATCGACGAGGCCAGTTACACCGCCCGGGTGGGCGGAGAACCGTTGAACCTGACCTACAAGGAATTCGAGCTGCTCAAATATCTTGCTCAGCACCCAGGCCGGGTGTTCACCCGTGACCAGTTGCTGCACGAGGTGTGGGGCTACGACTATTACGGGGGGACCCGCACCGTCGACGTTCACGTACGGCGACTCAGGGCCAAACTGGGCGCCGACCATGAGCAGCTGATTGGGACGGTCCGCAATGTGGGGTACCGGTTCACGCTCAGCCGCTCAACTGACGACCGCCCGGCCGTCGACGCCTAAATGTATTGACCTGGGCCGCCGGCTTAACCAGCGAAGCCCCTCCCCCACTGTCGTGGAAAAGGGACTTCGCTGGTAGTACCTGGTGGAGGACATACGGGTCGAACGTATCGCGGGCACCCCACTGGTGCATCCCCCGTGAACGATCACCTACGCTACCGTACTAGCGGCGCCACGCCAAAACCAGCCCCACGGCTGGCGCCCATGAGGGTTAAGCTGGCTGCATGACCACAGCTCATGTCCCTACCTGGCCTATCCTTCATACCGCTGGCGTTCCCGAGCCACGATTCCTGCAGGACATCCTCGGACTCGCCACGGCCGCAGCAGAAGCCGACGGCAATCCGCCGTTATCCGAGCAGACGTTGGTCAATCTGAAGACCGCTGGCGCCCACCCCGAATCCCTACTGATCTTCGCTACCTACGCCGTCGACGAGAAATCGCCAGCGGCAGGCGGGAGAGAACCGGCTGCCGCCGCCAGTGACGCCACCTCCCAGGAGGTCGAAGAGCTCGCCGGGGTGGCGGTGATCAGCCTGCCCCGCGAGGGAACCGACGACGACGACCCCGGGGTGATCGAGCTGGTGGTGCGGCCCACCTATCGCAGCCAGGGGGTCGGGAGCGCACTCGCCGACGCCGTCAAGGCCCACGGTTTGCCAGCGCTGCGTGCCTGGTCCCACGGCAACCATGCGGCTGCCGTCAGCCTGGCGGTCAAGAACGGATTCGTTCCCGTCCGGGAGCTGTGGCGGATGCGCCAGAGTCGGGCCGCCCTGGAAGCCTCCGTGCTCGCCCCAACCGCTAACGCGATCGCCCTTCCCGACGGCGTCGTCCTGCGCGCCTTCGAAGCTGGCGTCGACGAACAGGCCTGGCTTGCCGCGAACCGAGCGGCGTTCGCCCACCATGCCGAGCAGGGCGCGACCACGCTGGAGGACCTTCAGTCGCGGATGGCCGAGGACTGGTTCGATCCGTCGGGGTTCCTGCTGGCGGTGCGGGAAGCCGACGGGAGGTTGCTCGGCTTCCACTGGACCAAGGTGCATCCGCGGTCCGGAGACCATCCCGCGCTCGGCGAGGTCTATGTTGTCGGGGTCACTCCCGAGGCGCAGGGAATGGGACTGGGTAAGGCGCTCACCATTGCTGGGATTGAGCACCTCCATTCGCTGGGTCTGCAGGCGATCATGCTCTATGTCGACGCCGACAATACCGCTGCGGTGGCGCTCTACCGCAAGCTGGGCTTCACCCGCTGGGATGTTGACGTCATGTACGCGCCCCAGGTTGCCGGGGCGAGCTTGTAAGGTGGATCCTGATGCCGTTAAACCCCTTGAGAGAGGGGCGGATAACGGCAACCCACCCGCTGTCAGGAGACATCATGGACCCCGAAACCGCAGCACGCGTTCCGGCTCGGTATGGCTCGTCCGAGGTTGCACCCGCGCGTGCCACCCAGGACCGCATCGACATCCCGGAGTTCGCGCCCAGCCTGCTTCCGGAGGGCGCCATCACGCCCGACCGGTTCCTGGACCGGGAATCGAGTTGGCTCGACTTCAACGCACGGGTTCTTGAGCTCGCCGAAGACCCCGACCTGTACCTGTTGGAGCGCGTCAGCTTCCTCTCCATCTTTGCGTCCAACCTGGACGAGTTCTTTATGGTGCGCGTCGCCGGATTGAAACGACGGATCGCCACCGGGCTGGCTGTCCCGTCGGCCGCTGGGCTGAGCCCCATCGAGCAACTCGAGCAGATCATGGCCGACGGCTACAAGCTGCAGCAGCGGCACGCGGCAGTGTTCGCGGAGAACATCCGGCCTGCATTGGCCGCCGAGAATATCCACCTGACCACCTGGGACGAACTCGACGACGCCGCCCGCGCCGAGCTGAACAAGCTCTTCGCCGAAAAGGTCTTCCCTATCCTGACGCCGCTCGCTGTGGATCCGGCCCACCCCTTCCCCTACATTTCAGGGCTGTCACTGAACCTCGCCGTCGTCGTCCGCAATCCGGTGAGCGAAAAGGAACTCTTTGCCCGCGTCAAGGTGCCCGACCAGCTCCCCCGCCTGATCTCCGTGGACGGCCCGCGCGCAGGTAACGTCACGGGGCGCACGGCGCGGTTCATCCCGCTGGAAGACGTCATTGCCGTGCACCTGGACCAACTGTTTCCGGGCATGGAAGTGCTTGAACACCACACCTTCCGGGTGACCCGCAACGAGGACCTGGAGGTAGAGGAGGACGACGCCGAGAACCTCCTGCAAGCGCTGGAAAAGGAGTTGCTGCGGCGCCGGTTCGGGCCACCGGTCAGGCTGGAGGTCACCACCGACATCAACCCGAGTATCCGTGCCCTGCTGTCCCGCGAGCTCGGGGTGGAGGAGGACGAGGTGTACGGGTTGCCTGCGCCGCTGGACCTCCGGGGGCTGAGCGTGATCGGCCGGATTGACCGCGGCGAACTCCGCTACCCCAAGCACGTCCCGCACACGAGCCGGGATCTCAACGAGAGCGAAACGTCGAAGGCTGCGAACGTGTTCGCGGCCATGCGACGCCGGGACATCCTGCTGCACCACCCGTACGATTCGTTCTCCACCTCGGTCCAGGCGTTCCTGGAGCAGGCAGCGAATGATCCCAAGGTGCAGGCGATCAAGCAGACCCTGTACCGCACGTCGGGGGACTCGCCGATCGTCGATGCGCTGATCGACGCGGCCGAATCCGGCAAGCAGGTGCTGGCCCTGGTCGAGATCAAGGCGCGCTTCGACGAGCAAGCCAACATTTCCTGGGCCCGGAAGCTGGAGCAGGCAGGCGTACACGTGGTGTATGGAATTGTGGGGCTGAAAACCCACTGCAAGCTGTCCCTCGTGGTCCGTCAGGAAATCGACGGGCTCCGCCGCTACTGCCACATCGGTACCGGCAACTATCACCCACGAACCGCCCGCTATTACGAAGATTTCGGGTTGCTGACCGCCAATGAGCAGGTGGGCCAGGATCTATCCCGGCTGTTCAACCAGCTCTCGGGGTATGCGCCGAAGTCCACGTTCAAGCGGCTGCTGGTCGCCCCACGGTCGGTGCGTTCCGGTCTGATAGACCGGATTGAACGCGAGATCGCCAACCAGAAGGCTGGGCTGGCGGCGCGGGTGGTGGTGAAGGTCAACTCGATCGTCGACGAAGCCATTATTGACGCCCTCTACCGTGCCTCGCAGGCTGGCGTGACGGTGGACGTGATCGTCCGAGGTATCTGCTCGGTGCGCCCCGGCGTTCCTGGTCTCAGCGAAAACATCACAGTCCGGTCAGTCCTGGGCCGGTTCCTTGAACACTCGCGGGTCTTCGCGTTCGCCAACGGCGGGGACCCCGCCGTGTTCATCGGGTCCGCGGACATGATGCACCGGAACCTTGACCGCCGGGTGGAGGCCCTCGTGCAACTCAGCGCACCCGAGGACATCAGCTATCTCATGTCCCTGATCGACCGGTACATGGACGAAGGTACTGCGAGCTGGCACCTCGATAAGGCCGGAAGCTGGACCCGGCACCATAAGGACGCCGACGGTGCCCCGCTGAGCGACGTCCAGAGCTGGCTGCTGGCATCCCGCGCACGCAACCGGTCGGCGGTCCGCCACTGATGGAGCCGATCGTCGAAGCGGTGGCCTCACCCCCTGAGGACGCGGCGCCGTCGGTCATCGCTGCCGGCGCTATCTGTTGGCGGAAGGAACAGGGACACCTTGAGGTGCTCCTGATTCACCGTCCGCAGTATTCGGACTGGTCATGGCCCAAAGGCAAGATCGACCCCGGCGAAACCACCCCCGAATGTGCCGTCAGGGAGGTCGAGGAGGAGGTGGGCCTCCGCATTTCCCTGGGCATTCCCCTGGGGTCGACCCGGTACCCGGTGGCCTCGGGGCCGAAGGTGGTCTACTACTGGGCGGCACACACCGAGCGTGCGGTGGTTCGCCCGGATGGCAAGGAGGTAGACGAATTCTCGTGGGTCACACCAACCCGCGCCGTTGAACTATTGACCAACCCCACGGATCAGGAGCCTCTCGGGTCGCTCGTCGCAGCACACGAGGCCGAGCAGCTGGAGACCTGGCCGCTGATCGTGGTCCGCCACGCCAAGGCTAAACCCCGCTCTTCCTGGACCCGGGCCGAAGGGGATCGCCCGTTGGCGGCAACCGGTCGACGCCAGGCCGCAGCGGTGAGCCGTCTGCTCGAAGCCTGGGGCCCGTCGTGGGTGGTGAGTAGCCCCTGGGAGCGCTGCGTCCAGACCATCGCTCCGTACCGCAAGTCCAGGGACATCAAGCTCAAACTTGCTGACTCCATCACCGAGCGAAATGCGGCCCGCAAACCGGACAAGGCCCGGTCGACCGTCGAGAAGCTTTTCGACAGACGCCGGCCCGTTGCGCTGTGCACCCATCGCCCGGTACTCCCGCTCGTCTTCGGCGTGCTCCGCCGTCACCTGCCGGAGTCGCTCTCCACCGTGCTGCCAGTGGATGACCCGTACCTCGCTCCCGGCGAGGTGCTGATCTCCCACGTGAGCACTAAAACCCCCGGGCGCATCGTCGCAGTGGAGCAGTTCAGGGCCTACGACGACTAGCCTGCGGCAGACAGCGCGGGCCGCCTGAATACGTGAAGACCACCTCCTTGAGCTGGTCCGGGCCCACCAGTCGGTCCGACGGTGACGGCGAGGCAGTGCTCCCCTGTCGGCGACCGCCATGTGGAAGTCGACACGCCGACTGCGCAGCTGTGGCGGGTGACCGCCAGGAGGTGTGCAGCTGTGGCGGGTGCGGGGCGGGTTGACCCACCACACGTGCACAGAAGTTCGCGACGACGCCGGTTCGGGGCGCTACAACCCACCACAGCTGCGCCAAACATTCCCGACGACGGCCCACTGGTGACACCGGCACCACGCCGGAGCGATTTTGGGGTCGCGCAGAGCCCTGCCACTAGAGTGGAATGCGTGAGTTCACATCCCAGCCCCACACCGTACGAGGACCTGCTACGCGATGTGATGGCCAACGGGGCGGTCAAGACCGACCGCACCGGCACCGGAACCCGCAGTGTTTTCGGAAGACAGTTGCGCTTCGACCTCGCTGGCTCCTTCCCGCTGGTCACCACCAAACGCGTCCACTTCAAATCCGTTGCGCTGGAGCTGCTCTGGTTCCTCCGCGGCGATTCCAACGTCTCGTGGCTGCAGGAACGCGGCGTCAAAATCTGGAACGAATGGGCCGGCGACGACGGCGAACTCGGCCCCGTCTACGGCGTCCAATGGCGCTCCTGGCCAACCCCCGACGGCGGCCACATCGACCAAATCGCCCAGGTAGTCGAAGCGCTGAAGGTCAGCCCGGATTCCCGCCGGCACCTGGTCTCGGCCTGGAACGTGTCGGAGCTGCACAATATGGCGCTCCCCCCATGCCACGCGTTTTTCCAGTTCTACGTCGCGGATGGGAAGCTGTCCTGCCAGCTGTACCAGCGTTCGGCCGACACCTTCCTCGGCGTCCCGTTCAACATCGCCTCCTACGCGCTACTCACCCTGATGGTCGCCCAACAGGTGGGGCTGGCACCCGGCGAACTGGTCTGGACCGGCGGCGACGTCCACATCTACGACAATCACGTCGAGCAGGTGAAAGAACAACTGACCCGGCAGCCGTACCCCAATCCACAGCTGCTGATCAACCGTAAACCAGAGAGCATCTTCGACTACATGCTGGAGGACTTTGACGTGGTGAATTACCAGCACCATCCCACCATCAAGGCACCGATCGCCGTATGACTTCAACCAACCGCGGCATCATCGACGCCATTGGACGGGAGCCGTTCATCGGCATGATCTGGGCCCAGACGGAGAACGGGGTCATTGGGAAAGACGGGGGCATGCCATGGCGCCTTCCCGAAGACATGGAACATTTCAAACGGACCACCTCCGGCCACCCGGTCATCATGGGTCGGCACACTTGGCAGTCGTTTCCCGCCAAGTACCGCCCCCTCCCGGACCGGACCAACATTGTGGTGAGTCGTCACGCGCTGGAGGCCGGCGACCTGACGGGCGCCGTCGTCGTCGACTCCCTGGAAGACGCTCTTGACGAAGCCCGGCGCAGTCCCGGCGCCGAACAGATCTGGGTGATCGGCGGCGGGCAGATCTACGAGGCCGCCCTGCCGGTGGCCCAGGCCGCAGTCGTCACGATGATCGAGTCCACCACCAAGGGCGATACGTTCGCGCCGACGCTCGGCCCGGACTGGCAACTCGACGGCGTGACCCCCCATAAGGGCTGGCTTTCCGGTGCCAATGGCACGCGCTACCGGATCAGCCTGTGGACGCGGGACCGGGACTAACTGGATCCGTCCGGGAGGCTGTTCGTAACCAATCGGGCCTCCCGGACGTGCTGACCTAGACTGGCAGCATGACTTCTGCAGTAAATGGTTCCTCAATTGCGCCAAGCGTCGGTTTCGTGGGCTGGCGCGGCATGGTTGGCTCCGTCCTGATGCAGCGCATGCAGGATGAGGGCGATTTCCACCTGATCAACCCCGTGTTCTTCTCCACGTCGAATGCCGGGGGTGCGGCGCCGTCGTTCGCTGAAGGCGCCCCTGCACTTCAGGACGCGTACGACGTCGACGCGCTGGCCAAGCTGTCCATCATCGTCACCGCCCAGGGTGGGGACTACACCGCGGAGGTCTACCCGAAGCTACGCGACAGCGGCTGGGACGGTCTGTGGATCGACGCGGCGTCAACGCTACGGATGGAGACCAGCTCCATCATTGTGTTGGATCCGGTGAACCGGGATGTCATCGACGCCGGACTCTCGCGGGGCGTGCGTAACTTCATCGGCGGGAACTGCACGGTGTCCTGCATGCTGATGGGTCTTGGCGGCCTGTTCCGCAACGGCCTCGTCGAGTGGGGAACTTCGATGACGTATCAGGCGGCCTCCGGCGGCGGCGCCCGCCACATGCGTGAGCTACTGAACCAGTTTGGCGCCATCCACGGCGCGGTTGCACCCAACCTTGATGATCCGGCGTCGGCCATCCTCGCCATCGATCAGGCGGTCCTCGCGCAGCAGCGCAACCCGGGCATGGACGCCTCACAGTTTGGTGTGCCACTGGCAGGATCGGCCATCCCCTGGATCGACGCCGATCTGGGCAACGGGATGTCGAAGGAGGAGTGGAAGGCTGGCGCCGAAACCAACAAAATCCTGGGCACCGATGGTACCGACGGCGCGCGGATACCGTTCGACGGGCTGTGCGTCAGGATCGGTGCCATGCGCTCCCATTCCCAGGCGCTGACCCTGAAACTGAACGAAGACGTACCGCTGGCCGAGCTCGAACGGCTCATCGACGCCGACAACGAGTGGGCAACGGTCATCCCCAACACTAAGGAAGCCACGCTGGCCCGCCTTACTCCTGTTGCCGCGACTGGGTCGCTGACCATCCCCGTGGGAAGACTTCGCAAACTCGAAATGGGTCCGCAGTACCTGAGCGCCTTCACCGTGGGAGATCAGCTGCTGTGGGGCGCCGCCGAACCGCTGCGCCGGATGCTCCTGATCGCCACCGGGAACCTCTAACCGGGGTCAGCCGCGGCACCCCGGCACCGTACCCCGAGAGTTGGGACGCGGTCCCTCGCTAGAGCGTGCAGCCGATCAGTAGCGGCTCGGGGTGCAGGCGGATCCCGAACCGGTCCTCGACGCCGTCGGCCACCAGCGCTGCGATCGCCAGGAGATCGGCGGCCGAGGCGCTCCCCCGGTTGGTGACGGCGAGGGTGTGCTTGGTCGACAGCGAGGCCCGGCCTCCCGCCGCAGCAAAGCCGGCGTCCTCCGCTAGCCCAAAACCCTTCCCGAATCCAGCCTGATCGATCAGCCAGGCGGCCGAGAGCTTGACCCGTCCGTCGAGGGCAGTGGGATACCGGGGAGCGTCGTCCGGCAGCGTCGCGGTAGTTGCAGCGTCAACAACTGGATTGGTGAAGAAGGAGCCAGTGCTGAACGTGTCGCGGTCGTGAGGGTCAAGCACCATCCCCTTGGCGGCGCGCAGCTTCAGGACAGCCCGCCGGACATCGTTCGCGTAGGTCCGTTCACCGGTGACTACACCGACCTCCCGAGCCAGCTCCGCGTACCGCACGGGAGCGCTCATCCGACCCAACGCCAGCTGGAACTCGACGGTCAGCACCACGTACCGCGGTGAGCCGTTCAGTGTGGTGCGTCTCAGTATCGAATCCCGGTACCCGAACTTCAGCTCGAAATTCGTAAAGGACTTAACAGAATTGGTTTCGCGATCCCAGGTTCGAACGGTGGCGAGGGTCTGCGAGACATCGCAGCCGTAGGCCCCGACGTTCTGCACCGGGGTGGCACCGGTGGACCCCGGAATGCCCGACAACGCTTCCAGCCCGGAATAGGCGTGCAGCACTGTGTACTCGACGAGGGCGTCCCAGGGCTGGCCCGCCTCCGCCTTCACCATCACCCCACCGCACGTGGCGTCGTCGTCGTTCACCACAAATCCGGTCGACGCCAGCCGCACCACGGTGCCGGCGAAGCCGTCGTCGGCGATGATGAGGTTTGACCCGCCGGCGATAATCAGCAGGGGGTCGCTGGCAGCATCCGCGGACCGGACGGCGTCGATAATCTCTGCCTCGGAGCGCGCCTCGACGTAGGTACGCGCCGGGCCGCCGACGCCGGCCGTTGTGAGCGAGGAGAGAAGCGTCACCAGATGCGCACCACGGCCTGGGCCTTGACCAGCACCTTCTGTCCGGCACACGTCACGGTCAGATCCACCCGGACCGTCGAATTGTCCAGATCCACTGCACCGATCTTGCCCGCCACCTCAATCACAGCACCAGGAGTTCCGGCCGCGGTGGTGTCGTCAACGATGACCGGCCTGGTGAACCGCGTCTGATAGTCGACGACGGCTGCAGGGTCGCCCACCCAGTCGGTGACCAGCTGGACCGCGGCCCCCATGGTGAACATGCCGTGGGCGATGACGCCCGGCAAGCCCACGCCCTGCGCAAAGTCGGAGTTCCAGTGAATCGGGTTGAAGTCGCCCGAGGCTCCGGCATACCTGACGAGGTCCTGGCGGGTGGCCTCAACTGTGGCGGCGCCGATCTCCTGGCCGACACTGAGGTCCGCGATAGCGATGCCCATTACTGTTCCTCTCCGCGCACCAACAACGATGACGTGGTGGTGGCGGTCTTTTCGCCATCGGTGGTCGAGATTTCGGCGCGGGTAGTGATCATCGCGCCGCCGCCCATCGCCCGGACGGTGTCGACATGTAGCTCGGCCACCAGCTCATCGCCGGCCACGATGGCCCGGTGGTGGCTGAACCGCTGGTCGGCGTGCACCACACGGCTGAAGTCGATGCCGGCGTCGGGGTCGTTGATTAGCTGGGCATCGGCCAGTTGGGCGATGATGATGGCGAAGGTGGGTGGAGCCACCAGGTCCCGGTGGCCGAGGTCCTGAGCGGCTTCGACGTCGTAGTGCGACGGGTGGGTGGCCTTCACGGCCCGCGCAAACTCACGGATTTTCTCGCGGCCCACAAGGTACGCGGGGCCGGCAGGATAGCTGCGGCCCTGCAGCTCTGGATTGATGGTCATGGGGCTCCTGACGGATGCGGTCGGAATTCGTTCCCAGCCTAGTGCAGGTGGGTTACTTCTTCTGGGTGTGTGCCTGATGCCTGCGCTTGGCGTCCCGCGCGCGCACCACCATGCCTGCCAGGTGCGTCACCAACCCCGCTGCGAGTACCGGGATTCCAGTAAAGACCGTTGCATTGCTGCCGGCAGCGGCCCCGAGGACAGCGATCAGGATTCCGGCACCGGTCAGCACGAGGGCGGCGATAACCAGCTTCCGGTAGAGGTCAGATCCGGTGTCCCAGGGGGTGTTCAGCATGGGGCTAAGCCTACCGGGCGGTGGCAGCCCAAAGAGGAGGAAACGAATGGTGCGCAGGCGCCGTGACCTGGTTCATTCACCAGGGCGAGGCCCGGATCCGTGTGGGGAGTCCCGCGTGGAGGGTTCAGGAGTGCCGAGAAACCCATGAAGCAGCGAGGCTGTCCCCTGCAGGTGATCCTGGGTGGCCCCGTAGGCTTCCTCGTGGTTACCGCATAAAATAGCATCGACGATTCTCTGGTGCTGCTGGTTTGAATGCTCAAGATTGGGTTCCAGCAGGGGGATGCAGTCCAGGAGATCGCTGACTCTGGCGCGGGCATCAGCCACGGCGGCCGCCAGGCTCGGCGAGCCGCTGACTTCCGCGATGGCCACATGGAACCTTGCATCCTTGGGTCGGTAGGCATTAGCCGATGCCCCTGCTACCTCCGCCAGAGAGTCGAGTAGGTGCTGGCGCTGGGGAGGGGACAACTCTGCCTTGGCCGCCAGGGAAGCCGCAGCTGGCTCCAGCACACCGCGGAGAATCAGCACATCCTCAACCTCTTCGGAGCTGATGCTGGGAAACCCGTCCGGACCGGGGAGCCGGTTCTGCGCGATGTATGTGCCACCGTAACGACCACGCTTTACATCGACATATCCGGCTTTTTGCAGTTCGGCGAGAGCCTCACGCAGAGTCGCACGCGACACTCCGAGCAAATCGGCGAGCTCACGCTCGGCGGGGAGCTTGTCGCCGGCCGCGAGGATTCCCAGTTTGATGTTCCGCAGCAGCATCTCGATAGTTTCCTCGAAGGCATTTCCCTGTCGGACCGGTCGGAGGAACCGGGCGGCGCCCTCAAAAGATTCGGCTTCCATGCCATCATCCTATTCCGGTCTGAAACCGAGCCAATGATTGGACTGACCGGCCATTGACGAATTTCATGAGATAGCTCACACTGAAACGAACCTCATGGACTAATAAAAGACCATTACGGCCTTTGGAGAAGGGAACGTCATGTCATCGAAACAGCCAGACTCCGAGAAAACATACCTCCAGCACCGCCAGCTTAAACGCGGGGCCGCCGGGTGGGTGCTGTTGGCAGGCCTGGGGGTGGCGTACGTTATCTCGGGAGACTTCGCTGGATGGAACCTGGGTCTTGCAGAAGGCGGCTGGGGCGGGCTCCTCATCGCGTTTGTGTTGATGGGGATCATGTACACGTGCATGGTCTTCGGCCTGGCCGAACTATCATCGACATTGCCTGCCGCTGGCGCAGGGTACGGGTTCGCCCGGCGTGCACTGGGACCGTTGGGAGGATTCGCCACCGGAATGGCCGTGCTGATCGAATACGCGGTCGCCCCAGCGGCGATTGCGATCTTCATCGGTGGTTACGTCGAGGCCCTCGGACTCTTCGGTCTGACAAACTCCTGGCCCGTCTATCTGGTGACCTACGCAATGTTCGTCGGAATTCATCTCCGGGGTGTGGGTGAGGCCCTTCGACTGATCTTCGCGATCACGGCTATAGCCGTCGTTGCATTGGTGGCCGCAGTCATTGGCCTGCTTCCCCACGTCAGCGCGGCGAACCTCTTCGACATTGTTCCTGACGGTTCGCCGGCCTCCAGCGCATTCCTTCCGATGGGAATCAGCGGCGTCGTGGGCGCCCTCGTCTACGGGATCTGGTTCTTTCTGGCGATCGAAGGTGTTCCATTAGCTGCCGAGGAAACCGCTGACCCAAAGAAGGACATGCCGCGGGGCATCATCGTCGCCATGCTGATCCTCGTGGTTTTCGGCGCTCTGATGCTTGTTCTGGTGCCGGGTGCAGGCGGATCGGAAGCCATGAGCACCTCCGACAACCCTCTCCCGGAAGCCCTGCGCCTGGTCTACGGCGAAAACTCCGTCCTCGCCGAATTCGTCAACTACGCGGGTCTTGCCGGTCTTGTGGCCAGCTTCTTCTCAATCATCTACGCCTACTCGCGCCAATTGTTCGCCCTTTCCCGCGCCGGGTACCTTCCCCGGTGGCTGTCGCTGACGGGCAACCGACGCACACCCTACTGGGCGCTGATCATCCCCGGCACCGTGGGGTTCATCCTGGCCGCCGCCACGGGTAACGGCGGACTCCTGATCAACATCGCAGTATTCGGCGCTACAGTCTCCTACGTCCTGCTCAACCTGTCCCACATTGTGCTGCGGAAGAAGGAACCGGATCTTCCCCGGGGCTACCGGACGCCTGGAGGTGTGGTGACAACCTCCGTTGCGCTGGCACTCGCCGCCGTCGCCGTCGTCGCCACTTTTGTCGTCGACGTGCTTGCGGCATCAATCACTGCGGGAATCTTTGGCGCGGCCCTGCTGTACTACTGGTTTTACAGCCGTCACCACATTGTGGCCGGTGCTCCCGAAGAGGAATTTGCCCGGCTGGCCGCCGCCGAGGCGGAACTGAAAAGCTGAGAGCGCCCGGTCCGGCTTCACTCCACCCATTCACGAACCAAGTCAAAGCGACGGATAACAGATGACCGATCAGACAGTTAGCACACACGCACAGCTGAGCATCGATGAGCTGAGGAAACGGGTCGCCGCTGGTGACATCGATACCGTGGTGGTTGCCATCACCGATTCCCTGGGCCGACTCCAGGGGAAACGCTGCGGCGCCCGTTCCTTCCTGGAGGATGTCCTGGGTCACGGGGCGGAGGGCTGCAACTACCTGCTCTCTGTTGACGTGGAAATGAACACCGTCGACGGTTACGCGATGTCCTCCTGGGAGAACGGTTACGGGGACATGGTCATGCGACCTGATGTCTCTACGCTCCGGCTCGTCCCCTGGCTGCCGGGCACGGCCATGATCCAATGCGACATCCTCTGGCCGGACGGTCGTCCGGTGAGCCAGTCACCCCGGCAGATCCTCCGGGCACAGATCGAACGGCTCGAGGCGATGGGCTACCGCGCCCATATCGGCACCGAGCTTGAGTTCATCATGTTCGATGACACGTACGAGGAAGCCTGGAAGACGAACTACGAAGGCCTAACCCCCTCCACCCGGTACAACATCGACTATTCCCTCCTCGCCACGGCAAAGCTGGAACCAGTCATCCGAAGTATCCGGACCGGTATGGAAAAGGCCGGTCTCATCGTCGAATCCTCCAAGGGTGAATGCAACTACGGCCAACAGGAAATCACCTTCCGCTATGCGCAGGCCCTGACCGCCTGCGACAACCACGCGTTCTACAAGAACGGGGCCAAAGAGATCGCCGCCCAGCAGGGCAAGAGCATCACCTTCATGGCCAAGTACAACGAACGTGAAGGCAATTCCTGCCACATCCACTTCAGCCTTACCGACCTCGACGGGAAGCCCGCGCTCGCTGGCGACGGCGAGCACGGCTTCAGCCCCATCATGGAACACTTCATCGCAGGCCAGTTGGCCTCCCTGAAGGAGATGGCCTACTTCCTGGCCCCCAATATCAACTCCTACAAACGGTTCGTTGAAGGCAGCTTCGCGCCCACCGCGATAGCATGGGGCCTGGACAACCGCAGTTGTGCGCTGCGGGTGGTCGGACACGGTGCCAGCCTCCGGGTGGAAAACCGCGTGGGCGGCGGCGATGTGAACCCCTACCTCGCTGCCGCTGCACTCATCGCTGCGGCCATCCATGGCATCGAAAACGAGCTCCCGCTTGAAGCCGTCACCCAGGGCAGCGCCTACCAGTCCATGGCAGACCGGATTCCCACAACTCTGCGCGATTCCCGTGAGCTGCTGGCAGCCAGCGAAATTGCCCGGAAATCCTTTGGCGACGAGGTCGTTGACCACTATGTGCACGCCGCCGGGGTCGAACTGAAAGCCTACGACAGTGCCGTCACGGATTGGGAGCGGAGGCGTGTCTTTGAACGCCTCTGAACCCTACCGCCCCCGGATCGGGCTGACCACCTACTATCAGGAGGCCGCGTGGGGAGTGTGGACTGCTGACGCCGCCCTCCTTCCAGGCACCTATGTGGAGGCAGTCGTCGCTGCAGGGGGAACCCCGGTGCTACTCCCACCCGTCGGCTCCGACCCTTCTATCGTCGATCTGCTGGACGGATTGATCAT
Source organism: Arthrobacter glycogeni (assembly GCF_054511155.1). Lineage (NCBI taxonomy): Bacteria > Bacillati > Actinomycetota > Actinomycetes > Micrococcales > Micrococcaceae > Arthrobacter > Arthrobacter glycogeni. Next base: position 21,083 of record NZ_JBTNDE010000027.1, read on the forward strand.
CGCTGGCGGGACCGATGTCGGCCCGGAACACTATGGCGCCGAGCCGCATGCACTGACCCTCGCGCAACCCTCCCGGGACAGCCATGACCTCGCCCTGACGCGCGCGGCACTGGCGGTGGAACTGCCGTTGTTCGCCATCTGCCGTGGTGCCCAGATTCTCAACGTCGCCCTCGGTGGATCGCTCATTCAGCATGTCCCGGACGTGTTGCCCGCCTCCCGATACCAACCCGCGCCCGGCGTCTTTGGAAGTGTCGAGTTCACGACGGCGACCGGAAGTATCAGCGCTGGCCTGCTGGGGCCGCGGGCCACAGCCCCCTGCTATCACCATCAGGCTCTCGACAACGTTGCCGCCGGGCTCCGCGTCACCGCAACAGCGGCCGACGGGACCATCGAAGCCGTCGAAACGACGTCAGGAGGGTGGGTCCTCGGGGTGCAGTTCCATCCCGAACAGGATCCAGGTGACCTCCGGCTGTTTGAAGGATTCATCGAAGCCGCCCGTACCTACTCCAAAACACGAACGGAGGGAACCATCAATGTCGACCACCACATGTGACGTAGTGAACCCGGCCACCGAAGAGATCATCGAGACCGTTTCCCTGGCCAGCCTCCAGGACACTGACCAGGCGATAGCCAAAGCGGCGCGGGCTTTCGAGACCTGGCGACACGTCGCCCCGTCCGACCGCGGAATGCTCTTGCGCCGTTTTGCCGCGGCGGTGGAGGACGATCTGGAAAACCTCGCCCAGCTGGAGGTCCGGAATGCCGGTCACACCATCGGCAATGCCCGGTGGGAGGCAGGAAACGTCCGGGATGTGCTGAACTACTACTCCGCCGCGCCGGAACGCCACCTCGGCCAACAGATTCCAGTGGCCGGCGGAATCAACGTCACCTTCCACGAACCTCTCGGCGTCGTCGGCGTGATCGTGCCCTGGAATTTCCCGATGCCCATCGCAGCCTGGGGTTTTGCTCCCGCACTGGCCGCTGGCAACACTGTTGTCCTGAAGCCCGCGGAGGTGACCCCGCTGACCGCGCTGCGGATCGGACGGCTCGCCCTGGAAGCTGGCCTTCCAGAGGGAGTTCTGCAGATCATCCCGGGTAAGGGCTCGGTGGTGGGGGAGCGATTCGTCACCCACCCGTCCGTGCGGAAGGTGGTGTTCACCGGCTCGACCGCGGTAGGTAAACGGATCATGGCCGGCTGCGCCGAGCAGGTCAAACCGGTCACCCTGGAACTTGGGGGCAAGAGCGCCAACATTATCTTCGGGGACGCCAACCTTGAGGAAGCAGTCGCTGCCGCGCCCGGGGCGGCATTCGACAACGCCGGCCAGGACTGCTGCGCCCGCTCCCGGATCCTCGTTCAGGACACCGTGTACGAAAGGTTCCTCGAGCTTCTGGAACCAGTGGTGAAGTCGCTTAGGGTCGGTGACCCCCGGGACGAGAACTCGTTCATGGGACCGCTCATCTCCGCCGCGCAACGGCACACCGTCTCCGGCTTCCTGCCTTCCGGCAGTTCCATCGCGTTCCAGGGGAACGCACCGGACGGTAAGGGATTCTGGTTTCCACCAACGGTGTTGACCCCTTCCCGGGAGGACAGGGTGATGCGCGAGGAGATTTTCGGACCGATCGTCGCCGTCGTTCCTTTCACCGATGAAACCGATGCGCTCCGTCTTGCAAACGATTCCATCTACGGGCTTTCGGGGTCCATTTGGACCAGGGACATTGGCCGCGCGCTGCGGATGGCGCGCGGCCTGGACTCCGGGAACCTCTCGGTGAATTCCCATTCCTCGGTCCGGTACTCCACACCCTTCGGAGGCTTCAAGCAGTCAGGACTTGGTCGCGAACTCGGACCAGACGCCCTGGACGCCTTCACCGAAACAAAAAACGTCTTCATCGCCACCCACCCGTGACTCCGACATCAGCAAAAGGGAGCCAGAAATGACCCAGCAGACCATCTCCAACCGCCTCGAGGGCCGCAGCGCCGTGATCACCGGCGGCGCCAGCGGCATCGGTTTGGCAACCGCCCGCAGATTCGCCGCCGAAGGGGCGCATGTCGTCATCGCCGATGTGGACCCGACCGCTGGCCTGCGTGCCGCCGAACAAGTCGGCGGCCTCTTCGTCAAAGTTGATGTGACAAACGAAGAGGAAGTCAAAAACCTCTATGAGACCACTAACGAGACCTACGGGCGGGTGGACATCTCCTTCAACAACGCCGGCATCTCCCCCGCCGCCGACGGATCGATCCTGGAGACCGGCATCGATGCCTGGCGCAAGGTGCAGGAGGTGAATCTCACCTCGGTCTTCTACTGCTGCAAATACGCCATCCCCTACATGCAGACCCAGGGCAAAGGCTCGATCATCAACACGGCGTCATTCGTCGCCGTCATGGGCGCCGCAACGTCCCAAATCTCCTACAGTGCATCCAAGGGAGGGGTCCTCGCCATGAGCCGGGAGCTGGGCGTCGAGTTTGCCCGCCAGGGCATCCGCATCAACGCACTGTGCCCGGGTCCGGTCAATACACCCCTCCTGAAGGACCTCTTCGCCAAGGACCCTGAGAAAGCCGCCCGCCGCCTCATCCATGTTCCGTTGGGCCGCTTCGCTGAACCGGAAGAACTCGCCGCTGCCGTAGCGTTCCTCGCCAGCGACGATTCCTCCTTCATCACCGCGTCAACCTTCCTGGTAGATGGGGGCATTTCCGGCGCGTATGTGACACCCGAGTGAGATCAGCCGTCAGAACAGTGCCGCCTGGACCTCGGGAACCACCGAACAATACCGCCCCAACTCGATCCGCCGCCCCTTCAACCGGGAGAGGTCGGCGAGAAGCGGCACATCCGAGCCTCCGATGAAGCTCAGCGCGGTGGGCCCCACCAGTGCCTCCACCCGGAATCCGTGTTCCCCGGCGGCCAGGTTGTGGGGGTACGGCTGCGCTCCCACCGCTGAAAGGACGTGCGACCACGACGACGGCGCCTCCCACCGCTGATCGGCCACCCTGAAACCGGGGAGGTCCAGTCCGTCGGTCAGCAGGTGGCGCACGCTGGCAGCGAACCCGGCATTTATCCCGTCGAGACGTCCCGGAGGAAGCGGCGACACCAAAGCCAACGTTTTCGCGGCGGACCGCACGGCCTGCACCAGCCCCACGTGACGGGTCACCGCGTCCTCAAGGACCCGAACGATCCGGCCGTCGTCGGCACGCGCAACATAGCGCGCGACGACGGCACCCTGTTCCGCCAACCGATGCCATTTGCGCAGATTCGACGCGGTACCGATCTTGGAGGTACCATCCGCGAAGGTCGCAACGTAGAGCCAGTGTTCCTGGGCGAGGTAGCTGAGCAGGCCATCCGGGGCGACTCCGGAGCGGTGCACATCGTGCATGAACCGCAGATCATCGCGCGCAAAACACCTGCCGCACTGGTATCCGCGCTCGGCGGTCGCTTGCTGGGGGCACGCCGTGTGATCCCGGGAATCCGGACCACACACACTGTGAAATCCGAGGCAGTGCCGCTCGCCGTACCCGCTCAGCACCCGAAAACCGAGGTCGACGCCGTCCCGCTGGGCTGATCCCACCACCGGCAACTTCAGCTCCGTCTGGGCGCCATCGGGTGTCGCCAGCTCCAGTGCCGGTCCGTCGCGGTGCCAGCTCACGCCTCTGCAGAGGAACCGTCCGTCGTCCATCCCCCAACTGTAGACACCCGGGCGCGTACGACCCCGAACACGTTGAAGGACCGGCGGTTTCCCGCCGGTCCTTCAATCAGACAGTGATACTGCGGTCAGGCAGTGATACTGCGGTCAGGCAGTCTGGCCCGCGTGCTCGCCCTCGGCAATCTCTTCAATCATCTTGTCATTGAAAGCCGGGAGATCGTCAGGCGTGCGGCTGGTGACAAAGCCCTGGTCGGTGACCACTTCGTCGTCGCTCCAGTTGGCCCCGGCATTGCGGAGGTCGGTCTGCAGCGTGTGATACGAGGTCAGGTCGCGACCGCTGACAACTCCTGCCTCGATGAGCAGCCATGGTGCATGGCAGATCGCGGCGACCGGCTTATGCTGGGCGAAGAACGCACGGGCGAACGCCTGGGCATCCTTGTCGACCCGCAGGTGATCGGCGTTGATGACGCCGCCGGGTAGCACCAGTGCATGAAAGTCGTCAGCGTTGGCGTCAGCCACCGCGAGGTCGATGGTGAAGCTGTCGCCCTTGTCGGTGCCGTTGAAGCCCTGTATGGTGCCGGTGCCCGGCGCCACCAGGACCGGTTCTCCGCCAGCCTGCTTGACTGCGTCCCAGGGGCTGGTGAGTTCAATCTGCTCCACCCCGTCGGTGAGTAGAAACGCGACCTTTTTACCGGAAATGTTATGGGGGGACATGCTTCCTCCTGTGTTCAAAACGTCGATGTCGTACATCCCAACACTATTAACACCCTAAATAATAAGCAAGCTGCGTAACTGCTAAAGTCCCTCGGCGACCGCCGCTGCAGCCGATAGCCAAGCACGTTGCGTCGCCGGCCTCAAGTAGACCCAGCGGATGCGCCCCTTGTGCAGCGCCGGATCGTAGGGAATGGTCACGGCCCGGCGGGCGAGCTGCCCAAACCCATCGGCAATGTCCTGAGCCTGAGCTGCGGTGCCGTTCTTGTCCGACTGGCTGACGACGACGACGGCGTTCCGCGACAGTTCGGCATACCGCCCACCCCGGGATTGCAGTGCTTCCAGGAGCAGGGCGCCTGCCTCGGCGTGTTCCTCGACGGTGGTGGTGGCAATGACCAACTGGTCCGTGTGGTGGATCATCCGCAGCCACCGTTCGGCGGTTTCGTCGTTGCCGGAGTCCACGATGTTCAGCCTGAAGTACTTCGAGGCCACCTCGTGCAGGTCGTCGAAATTGTCGGCGGTGACCTTCTGCTCGGACGCGAGGACGTCCGGCTTGGACCGCAGAACGTCGTACTTGTCTTCGGTCTGGTGATGCACGTAGCGGGCCAGCAGCGCGGACTGGGCCGACGGTGCCAACAGCTGGTCGGTCTGCGGGAGTAGATCCATCACGGTGGCACTGTGGGGTCCCTGTTCGGTACGCCACCCGAGGGTTCCGCGGGTCTCGTTGTTGTCCCAGGCCAGCACTGGTCCCCCGCCATTGCGGGCAAACACCGAGGACAGCATCACTGTGGTGGGCGTCTTGTTGGCGCCACCTTTGCCGTTGACCACCGAGATGGTGCGCGGGCCGGGCCAGTGCTGGCTCACGGCTCGAGTATTGGTGCGTTCCAGGAGTTCGCGCTTGGACGGCGCGATCCGGATACCGAGCTTCGACAGGAAGCCCCTCAACCCGGTCTCTGCAGGAACCCGTGAGGTGTCGGGGGCCAGAAAGGACTTGCGGCCGGACGGCCGCTCCGCCGGCTGGCGGCCCGGTGCCGTTGGCGCTGAGGCTGCGAGCGCTCCAGACCCGGCTGGCGCGGACGTGGACACCGCCGACGCGGACGGCGCCGGGGCAGCTGGTCGAGCGTCCGCGGGTTCAGCGCCGGCGGGTTCAGCGCCGGCAACCTCGGCGGGGGCTAGCCGGTCGGCGAACCGTGGAGCCCCGGAGATCGGTCCGGTGCCCTGGTCGGTCACGTGACCACGGCGTCGGCTGGCACGGGTCGGGAGGTCGGCCGGGTTGTCGGTGGGTCCCCACTCGGAGTTGTTGTCGGTCATGGGTTCCATCCGTTTCGTGCGCCGCGTACAGCCCGGTGTTCAGTGCGGTGTTCAGTGCGAGTGTTCGCCCCATCCTATAAGGATGCTGGTTGTGGGGCACTGGTCCTGCGGTACTAAAGGCTAAAGGCCAAAAAGAAAGCAGGCCAGCGGCTTTTCAGCCTCTGACCTGCTATGTCTGTAGCGGTGCCGGGACTCGATCCCGGGACCTCACGATTATGAGTCGTGCGCTCTAACCAGCTGAGCTACACCGCCACAAATGAGTGTGCCCGCAGCCGGGCCGTCTGGCCTGCTTGCGGGACTCCCACTTGAGAGCCCCCCACCGGAATCGATCCGGTGACCTCGTTCTTACCAAGAACGCGCTCTACCACTGAGCTAGGGGGGCAACAGCAGAAAACTTTACCAGCTTCTGCGACCTACACGAAATCAGCTTCCGACCGCTCGGGCCGGGCCATGATTTCACCGCCAGATCCCCGAAAACCGGGGGATCTGGCGAAATCAATCAGCTACTCAGTTACCACTTGTCGCGACGCTGGGTGGTGCCCGCGCCGGCACCCTTGCCGTGACGTTCCTTACGATCTCCACTGGCGCTGGCGCTGTGTCCGGACGAGCGGAAGCCGCCGTCATGCCCGCGGTCCTTAGTGAAGCCGCCACCCTCGCCTTCGCTCTTCTTGAACGGCTTCTTGAAGCCGTCGCGGTCGCCTGTTGGCTTGCGGCCCTTGTCCAGTTCGAGGTGGATCAGCTCGCCGCCGATACGCGTCTTCGACAGGGCACGCCACTGGTCCTTGGACAGGTCCGCTGGCAGCTCCACCAGGGTGTGGTCGGCGCGGATGTCAATGCCGCCAATCTGCGCTGAGGACAAGCCGCCCTCGTTGGCAATGGCGCCAACGATTGAGCCGGGCATGACCCGCTGGCGACGACCGACAGCAATGCGGTAGGTCGCGTTGCCTTCGGTCAGGCTGCGGGTGGGTCCGCGTGAGCCGAAACCATCCTTGCGGCCTGCTGCGCGTTCCTTCTGGCCCGCTGGAGCAACGGGGATGTCCTTGACCAGGATTGGGTTGCCACCCTGCGCCATGACGGCGAGGGCTGCTGCGATCTCGGAGGCAGGCACGTTGTGCTCGGTTTCGTAGCTGGAGATCAGGTCACGGAAGATTGACACGTCTTCGGTGGCGATGGTCTCGGTGATCCGGTCAGCGAACTTGTTCAGCCGCAACGCGTTGACGGCGTCTGAGGATGGCAGATGCATCTGCTCGACAGGCTGACGGGTTGCCTTTTCAATCGAGCGCAACAGGTACTTCTCCCGCGGCGTAATGAAGAGGATCGCATCGCCTGAACGGCCCGCGCGGCCGGTCCGGCCGATGCGGTGCACGTAGGACTCAGTGTCGTGGGGGATGTCGTAGTTGACGACGAGTGAGATGCGCTCGACGTCGAGCCCGCGGGCGGCGACGTCAGTGGCCACGAGGATGTCGAACTTGCCGTCGCGGAGACCTTCGATCGTCCGCTCGCGCTGCTGCTGGGGGATGTCACCGTTGATTGCTGCAGCCTGGAAGCCCCGTGAACGCAACTTGTCCGCCAGGTCTTCGGTCGCCATCTTGGTGCGCACAAACGCGATGATGCCATCGAAGTCTTCGACCTCAAGGATGCGCGTGAGGGCATCCAGCTTGTGCGGGCCCATCACCTGCAGGAAGCGCTGACGCGTGTTGGTGCCAGTCGAGGTTTTACCCTTGACGGTGATTTCTGCTGGATTGTTCAGGTACTTCGACGCAATGCGGCGAATGGCGCTAGGCATCGTTGCCGAGAACAGCGCCACCTGCTTGTCATCTGGTGTACCGGACAGGATCTGCTCGACGTCGTCGGCGAAGCCCATGCGCAGCATCTCGTCGGCCTCGTCCAGGACCAGGTACTGGAGGTTGGACAGGTCGAGTGAGCCCTTGGAGATGTGGTCAATAACGCGCCCTGGGGTACCCACCACTACCTGCGCACCGCGGCGCAGGCCGGCCAGCTGAGGGCCGTAGGGCGCTCCACCGTAGACCGGCAGGACCGTGAAGTTGTCAATGTGCTTGGCGTAGGAAGCGAAAGCTTCGGCGACCTGCAGCGCCAGTTCGCGGGTCGGTGCGAGCACCAGGATCTGGGTGAACTTGCTGGGACCGTTGAGGTCGGCGAGCTCGGCCATGCGGGACAGGGCGGGAATCGCGAATGCTGCGGTCTTACCGGTACCCGTCTGCGCGAGGCCGACGACGTCGCGCCCTTCCAGCAGCACCGGAATGGTGGCGGACTGGATGGGGGAAGGCTTTTCGTAGCCGACATCGCTCAGGGCCGCGAGGACACGGCCGTCAAGACCGAAGTCGGTGAATTTGATGTCATCAGCTTCGGGAGCTTCAACATTCTGGGGAGCGTCCACGGCGTCGCGAGCTACTAGAGTTTCGGGAGCGTTATCTTCTGGCATGAGGGATTGACCTTCAGGTAGATGCCGGGGAGCTGGAACTAAAGGATGATTCCAGCCCATGAACATAGAAATCCGGCACTGTTTCAATCCCGCGGCAGGACTTCGCGTCATAACTGGCGGCCGCTATCTCAGCGGTCTGTATGACGTTTTCTTCTAGCCGGCGCTCCCTGATGAATCTGCCCGCATGCTTTCTCTGCGAGCCCCAACACAACCTATCCAGCCCAGCGAAATGGGCGGAATTTTAAGGGAATACCGGTGTGGGGGATGTTCCAAGTGTACCGCATGGGGGTGCCGGGCCGCATCCACAACGACGACGAAAACGCGTGAGCCTGCCCACACCCGCGTGAGCCTTGGTGCCCTGCTAGGCCCTTCTCAAGACGGCGGCGACTACAGCGTGGATTTCGGGGCTGAGCGTCACGCCCCGCTCCTCGGCGTTCAGAAGCCGCCGGGCCGCGTCGGCGCCCAGGCCGGCGAACACCTGGTGCCCGGTGATCCCGTGGTCGGGGCGCTTCACCACGGTGACAGTGTCGCCTGCCTGGACTGATCCTTTGGTGATGACCCGCAGGTAGGTTCCTACCCGGTTCTCCTCGGCGAACCGCTTCACCCACCGCGGCTCCTTGACGAACCGGGCGAAGTTCATGCAGGGGGTGCGGGGCGCCGTTACTTCGAGGACGACGTCGTCACCCACCTGCCAGCGTTCGCCGATGACCGCATGGCTGGTATCGATACCGTCCAGCCTGAGGTTTTCCCCGAACATGCCCGGGCCCATCACCCGGCCCAGCTGGGCGTCCCAAAAGTCGGCGTCCTGCTGTGAGTAGGCGTAGATGGCTTTGGATTCGCCGCCGTGGTGCTTGCGGCTCGCCTGCACATCACCCGTGAGGCCCAGCTTATGCACGTTGACGGGTCCATCGACGGGGCGCTTGTCGATAGCAGTCACACCGGTGGAGTCCTTCGTGGGGAGCAACGCGTGGACTCGGCACACAGCGAGCAGGGAACCTGTTGTCATAACCTCTATCCTAGGGAGCCTCACGGTTCAAACCGGTACCCCATCCCGCTTTCGGTAATGAAGTAGCGCGGCCTGGCGGGGTCCGGTTCCAGTTTCTTGCGCAACTGGTTGAGATAGACCCTCAAATACTGCAGCTCCTTGGCGTAGGCCGGCCCCCACACTTCCAGCAGCAGTTGCCGTCCGGAGATCAGCCGGCCCGGGGAGGCCACCAGCAGGTCCACGATCTTCCACTCGGTCGGCGTCAGTCGCACCTCGGCATCACCGCGGATGGCCGTCCGGGCCCCGGTATCGAGGATGAAGTCGGGGGTCCGGATGATTGGCGAGGCCGGCACAACAGCACGGCGGCTGGCCGCGCGCAGCCGGGCCAGCAGTTCGTCGAGGCCGAAAGGCTTGGTGACGTAGTCGTCCGCTCCCGCGTCGAGGGCGTCCACCACATCATCCGATCCGTGCCGCGCGGACAACACGATAATGGGGGTCTGAGTCCATCCCCGCAGGGCCGCGATCACGTCCATCCCGTCCATGTCCGGCAGCCCAAGGTCAAGCACCACGATGTCGGGGCGGTGGTCGGCCGCGGCGGCGAGCGCCGAGGCCCCGTCGACCGCGGTGATCGGTCGGTAGCCGTGTGCGCGCAGGTTGATTTGGAGGGCGCGGAGGAGCAGCGGTTCGTCATCGACAATGAGGACCGTGGTCACTGGATCCCCCTCACGAGCCCACGCCAGTGGCCAGCGGCAGCCGGATCCGCAGGGTCAGCCCGCCGCCCGGTGTTGCTTCGGCGACCAGCTGGCCATTCATCACCTCGGTGAATCCCTTGGCGACAGCAAGGCCCAGTCCGACGCCCGCTCCGGCCGGGGCGTCGCTGGCCCTTTGAAAGGGCAGGAAGATGGTGGCGGCGTCGTCAGCTCCCACTCCCTGCCCATGGTCGACCACGCGCAGCTCCCCCGCCGGCACGCCGTCGGCACCAACGCCTACCGTCCCTTCCACCGACGCGCTGATCACGATGTCCTCCCCGCCGGCATACTTGTCGGCATTTTCGACAATGTTGGCGATGACCCGTTCCAGCATGCCGGGATCGGCGTCGACCGGCGGCAGGTTACCGGGTACCTCCACCCGGACCCGGCGCGCCGGAAGGCCAGCCAACGCAGCAGGAATCACGTCGGCCCAGTGCACGGCACGGAGGTGCGGAGTCACGGCGTCACCGGTTAGCCGGGACATATCGAGCAGGTTGTTGACCAACGCGTCCAACCGGTCGGCGTAGTTCTCGATGGTTTCCAGCAGCTCCTTCTCCTCGTCGGCCGGAAGCTGGACTGCATCGTGCCGGAGGCTACTGACGGCGAGCTTGATACCCGCGAGAGGAGTGCGCAGGTCGTGCGAGACGGCACGCAGGATCGCCGTCCGCATGACGTTGCCTTCGGTGAGCCTGCGGTTCGTCTGGGTGCTGGTGAGGAGTTCCTGGCGTTGCCGCATCGCGGCGAGTTGGGATCCAAAGGCGGTGAGAAGGCGGCGCTCCCGTGTATTCAAGGCCCTGCCGTAGAGGGCCAGCACCAGACCGTCGGCCAGCTCCTCGGTGGTATCGGCCGAAAACAGGGCTAAGTCGGTTTTTTCGCTATTTGAGAAGGCACCCGGGGCCCCGTCGCTGAGTACTAGCGTCGGAGCGGCGCCGCTAGGGACACTCCGGTCGAACAAGGCCACCGCTTCCACCTGGAAGTGGGTGCGGACGTGGGCGAGGAAGCCCTGCAGGGTGTCTTCGGCGGCCAGAACGCCGCGAGCCAGTTCGCCGAGTGTCGCGGCTTCGGCTGACGCCGCCGCGGCCTCACGGGAGCGACGGGCGGCCAGGCCCACCACCAGCGACACCGCCACGGCTACCGCGACAAAAATGATGAGGGTGAACAGATTCTGCGGGTCGGTGATCTCCAATGATCCGACAGGTGCTGTGGAGAAGTAGTTGAGGACCAGGGTTCCCCACAGGGCAGCGAGCAGGGCGGGCCACAGCCCGCCCACCAGGGCTACGGCGATCACACCGGCCAGCTGGACCAACACATCGACGGCGAGGAAATCGCTGCCAATGGTGAACATCGCCCATTCCAGCAGCGGTGGGAGAAGCAAAGCCAGGGCGAACCCGGCGCCCACCCGCACGCGGCCCAGCGTGCCTAACGTACCGAGAGAAGATGACGACATGCCAGCATTCTGTCAGGGATTCGGGCCGGAAGTCGGAGGCGGCGGTCGGAGGCGAGCGTCGGGGCTAAGCCGAGAAGCCGCCGTCGGCCTTCACCAACTGACCATTAATCCACCGGCCGTCCTTGGACAGGAGGAACGCGACAACTCCCGCGACATCCGCTGGGGTGCCGAGCCGGCCTGTGGGCTGACGCTGGGTGAGTGTGTGCCGCACCTCGTCGGACATCCACCCGGTGTCGACCGGCCCCGGGTTGAGGGCGTTGGAGCTGATGTTGCGCTCGCCCAGTTCCCGGGCTGCGGCGAGCACAATCCTGTCCTGCGCACCCTTGGAGGCACCGTAGGGCAGGTTGTTGACTGTGTGGTCGCTGGTCAAAGCGACAATCGCTCCGCCATTGTCGTTGCACTGCAGCGCGAAGGCGTTGATCAGTTGCCAGGAGGCGGACGTTGACGGCGAAATGTCGATCGAAGCTTTTCACCGACGTGGTGAGGAGCCCCGAGTCAACGCCCTCGCAATGCGAAAGCACCAGTCCGCTCAGGGTGCCGAGCTCCATCCGGGCGGCCGCAACGAGTGACCCGGGAGTCTTGGGGTCCTCAAGATCGCCGGGGAGGGCGACCACCCGTGAGCCGAGGGCCTCCAGTTCGGGAATCAGATCCTGCAGTTCGGAGGCCGGGTTGGTCGTGCTGTTGACCCGCTGATCGTAGGGGTGCCAGTAGCTCAGGGCCAGGTCCCACCCGTCGACGGCGAGCCGGCGGGCAATCCCGGCGCCGAGCCCTACCGTCCGACCTACGCCGGTGATGAGTGCTGCTTTCCGTGCCATTGCCTGTTCGTCCTTCCCTGGAGTCGGTTTTCAGTCTAGGCGGCCCGCTGTGGCCTGCGGGCTCGCTGGCGCGCCCGCACGCTGACCCGTCGCGGGGCGAAGACGGTAGGTTGGAGATCACAACACTCTGCCGAAAGGTCACCACCCATGACTGTCACAGCAATCATCAACGCCCATGTTGTTCCCATCGAAGGCGCCCCCTTCGATGGTGCAGTGCTGATGGAGGACGGCAAGATTATTGCGCTCGGAGCAGGCATCGTCATCCCCGACGGCGCCGAGATTCACGACGCCGCTGGCCAGTGGCTGCTGCCCGGCCTCATCGATGCCCACGTACACCTGGGCACCCATGAGGAAGGCGAAGGGTGGGCTGGCGACGACACCAACGAGATGACGGACCCGGTCACCGCCGGCGTCCGCGCGATCGACGCCGTCAACCCGTACGATCCAGGGTTCGACGACGCCCTGGCCGGCGGTATCACCGCTGTGAACGTCAACCCCGGCTCGGGTAACCCTATCGGCGGTCTCGCCGTCGCCATTCACACCCACGGCCGCTACATCGAGGAAATGGTGCTCCGCTCCCCCAGCGGACTGAAATCTGCGCTTGGCGAGAACCCGAAGCGGGTATACGGAGAGAAGAAGCAGACCCCGTCGACCCGCCTGGGCACCGCCATGGTGATCCGCAAGGCCTTCATGGACGCCCAGAACTACCTGGGCAAAGCCGATGAGAATGCCCGCGATCCCAAACTCGAGGCGCTCGCCATGGTGCTGCGCCGGGAAATCCCCTGGCGCCAGCACGCGCATCGTGCCGACGACATCGCGACCGCCATCCGGCTGGCCGATGAGTTCGGCTACGAGCTGGTCCTCGACCACGGCACCGAAGCCCACCTGCTCGCCGATGTCATCGCCGAACGAGGGATCCCGGTGCTCATCGGCCCGCTGTTCACCACCAAATCCAAGGTGGAGCTGCGTGGCCGGTCGATTGCCAACCCCGGCAAGCTGGCCGCTGCTGGCGTCGAAATTTCCATCATCACCGACCACCCAGTGATTCCGATCAACTTCCTGATTCACCAGGCGACCTTCGCCATCAAGGAGGGCCTCGACCGCGACACCGCACTGCGCTCCATCACGATCAACCCGGCCAAGGTGCTCGGTTTGGCCGACCGGATGGGGTCGCTCGAGGTCGGCAAGGACGCCGACGTCGTCCTCTGGAGCGGTGACCCGCTGGACGTCATGCAGCGGGCTCTGACCGTGTGGATTGGCGGCCGTGCCGTGTACAGCTACGACGTTGAAACCCGGGCCGGCGTCGTCGTCCCCCGCGGCTAGCATGGCGCGTACCCCGCGGGTGACCCTACCCCCGCTGCCCTGGACGCTGAGGCTGGGCATTGCTGTGTGGCTGGTAGTGGGAACCCTGTTCCTGGTGGCGTCGGGGTCGTTCCTGGTGTCGGCGCGGCTCCAGGAACAGGACCGGGCAGGTTTGATGGGGCTCGGCGTCGTGATGGGGGTGCTGGCGTTGCTGCAGTTCTTCCTGGTGTTCCGGCTGCGGCGGGGGAAGCGCAGCGCACGGGAACTGCTGACGTCGATGGGGATCATCGTCGGGCTGCCGGTCTTGCTGCGCGGGACCCCGGGGCTGTCTGTCGTCGCCGTCGTAATGTTGGTGGCCATCGTGCCGCTGTGGCTTCCGCCGAGCGGCGCGTGGCTTCAGGCGGTGGATGCGAAACCGGAGAATAAGTACCGACGGCTGATTCGCAGGACCCTCAGCCCCTTCAAAAAGCCCTAGCTACCCCATTGACTGACAACTTAACTAACAACGCGCCCGCAATTCACTGCGGGCGCGTTGTTAGTTTACCGACTTACAGCACGGCGAAGGCCTGGTCCAGATCGGCGATCAGGTCCGCGACGTCCTCAATGCCGACAGACAGCCGGATCAGGTTTTCCGGCACAGCGAGTTCAGTGCCGGCCACCGAAGCGTGGGTCATCGCTGACGGGTAGTTCATCAGCGACTCAATGCCGCCCAGCGATTCCGCGAGGGTGAACACGTGAGTCGACTCGGCCACCTTGCGGGCAGCCGCCTCGCCCGCCTTGAATGACACCGAGATCATGCCGCCGAAGTCTCTCATCTGGGCTGCAGCGAGGTCGTGGCCGGGGTGCTCTGGCAGACCCGGGTAAAAGACCTGTTCCACCTCGGGACGGCCCTGCAGCCAGTCGGCGATCGCCCGGGCGTTTTGGCTGTGCCGGTCCATCCTGACGCCGAGGGTCTTGAGGCCGCGCGTCGTCAGCCAGGCTTCCATCGGTGCCGAGACGGCACCGACAGCGAACTGGATAAAGCCCACCTTCCCGGCGATCTCCTCGTTGCTGGTGATTACTGCACCGCCGCTGGCGTCGGAGTGCCCGCCAATGTACTTGGTGGTGGAGTGGACGACGACGTCGGCCCCCAGCGAGAGCGGCTGCTGCAGGTACGGCGTCGCGAAGGTGTTGTCGACCGCGAGGATGGCACCGGCGTCGTGCGCAATCGCCGCAATGGCTGAAATATCCGAGATCTTCATCATCGGGTTCGACGGCGTCTCGACCCACACCATGCGGGTGTTATCGCCAACAGCGACCCGGACGGCGTCGAGATCCGACATGTCCACTGCTGCGTTGCTGATGCCCCACGGCGAAAGGACCCGGTCGATCAGCCGGTAGGTGCCGCCGTAGACGTCGTTGCCCATGACGATCCGGTCCCCCGGTGCCAGCAGCGCGCGAATCAGGGAATCCTCGGCGGCTAGCCCCGACGAGAAGCTGAACCCGTGGGTTGCGCCCTCCAGAGCGGCGAGCTGCGTCTGCAGCGAATCACGCGTCGGGTTGGTGCCACGCCCGTACTCGTACCCGTTCCGCAGTTGCCCGATCCCATCCTGCGCAAACGTGGTGGTCTGGTAGAGCGGGGGAATGACAGCGCCCGTCGTCGGATCCGGCGTCTGGCCGGCATGGATGGCCCGGGTGTTGAAGCCCTGGTTCTCAGCGTGCGTCATGGTGCTCCTTAGAGGGAAGTCAGAGTGGGGAAGTCAGATACTCATATAGGTCAGCAAATCGTGGCGCGTCAGAATTCCCACGGGCGACCCAACGAACGTGACCATCAGCGTGTCAGAGTCCACCAGCCGTTCCCGCGCGGTGGCCACCGACTCCAGCGACCCGATCAGCTGCAGCTTCTCATTCATGTGCTGAGAGATCTTGTCCGTCAGTTTGGCTTCGCCGTGGAAGAGCTTGTCGGTAAGCAGGCGTTCATCCACCGAACCCAGCACCTCGCCCATCTTCACCGGCGGCTCCTGTGAGAGGACCGGGATGTTGGAGACGCCATACTCGTTCATAATGTGGATGACGTCGCGCACCGTTTCGGTGGGATGCGTGTGGACCAGATCCGGCATGTTGCCGGTCTTGGCGCGCAGGATCTCGCCGACCGTCGCTTCATCTCCGCTTTCCAGGAAACCGTAGGACTTCATCCAGTCGTCGCTGAAAATCTTGCCGAGGTAGCCGCGGCCGCCGTCGGGCAGGAGGACGACGACGACGTCGTCTTTGGTGAGCTCCTTGGCAACCCGCAGCGCGGCCACCACTGCCATCCCGCAGGACCCCCCGACCAGCAGGCCCTCCTCGCGGGCGAGGCGGCGGGTCATGGCGAAGCTCTCCGCGTCGGTGACGGCCATGATCTCGTCGGCGACGGTCTTGTCGTAGGCCTCGGGCCACATGTCCTCGCCGACGCCCTCAACGAAGTAGGGGCGGCCTGTGCCGCCGGAGTAGATGGACCCCTCGGGGTCGGCGCCGATCACGCGCACCGGTCCGCTGGCTCGGTCCGCCGATACATCCTTGAGGTAGCGGCCGGTGCCGCTGATGGTGCCTCCGGTCCCGACGCCGGTGACGAAGTGGGTGATTTTGCCGTCGGTGTCGTTCCAGATTTCGGGTCCGGTGGACTCGTAGTGGCTCCGGGGGCCGTTGGGGTTGGAGAACTGATCCGGCTTGAACGCGCCGGGAATCTCGCGGGTGAGCCGGTCGGAGACGCCGTAGTAGGACTGCGGGCTGTCGGGTGCGACAGCGGTGGGGGTGACCACTACCTCGGCGCCATACGCGGCCAGCACATTCCGCTTGTCTTCGCCCACCTTGTCGGGCACCACGAAGATGCAGCGGTAGCCGCGCTGCTGGGCCACGAGTGCCAGCCCGACGCCGGTGTTGCCCGAGGTCGGCTCGACAATGGTGCCACCGGGCTTAAGCTTGCCCTCGGCCTCGGCGGCGTCGATGATTTTCACAGCAATGCGGTCCTTGACGGAGCCGCCGGGGTTCAGGTATTCCACCTTCGCCAGGACTGTTGCCGCAATTCCTTCGGTCACACTGTTCAGTTTGACCAGCGGGGTGTTGCCGATCAGGTCCACTACGGAGTTCGCATACTTCATACCTACAAAGTTACCGCGAAGTATTCTTCTCCCATGACGGTGTGGACCCGCCGGCCACCCCACCGGCCACGCTCCTTCCTGGTTCTCCGGTGACCGCTACCACCAGCGATCCCGTTTCGGTGGTCAACCAAGACCTCGGTGGCCGATATTCCCCTCCCCGTTCTCCACCTTGCTGACCGATGTCCAGATTGCTCACCAGATCACCGTCAGTTTCTCTGGACGTCAGCCCGGCGTGACACCATTGAGTCATGACCAGTTCCGTTGCCCAGCGCACAGCTCCAGGGTCTCCCGCGCCCGAGTCGCTGGTGTGGGAACCGCAGGGCCCGTACAACCTGGCGGGCACCATCGGATCGTTGCAATGCGGCGCGTTTGATCCGGCGTTCGTTCATCATCAGGGCGGCGCCTGGCTGGCGTTCCGGAACGACCACGGCGCCACCACCCTCCGGCTCGAACAGCGCGGGGCGCTCGGCACTGCGCGCGTCCATGCGCTGGCCTGGGGTCCGGGTGCCCGCGCCGCCATTGACGCGGCCCCCACCCTGCTGGGCGACGCCGACGACTGGAGCCACTTCGATAGCCCGCACTTCCTGGCTGCCCTGCCGGAACTGGCCCGCAAAGGCCGGTACCTCAATCCCGGGTTGCGGTTGCCCTCGACGGGACGGATGCTCGACGCCGTCGTCCGTGTGATTATTGAGCAGAAGGTGACCGGGATCGAGGCCAAACGGGCGTGGCGCTGGCTGCTGACCCGGCACGGCGATGCTGCCCCGGCCGCGCCTGGGGCACCTCCGGGACTCAGGCTGCCGCCCACCGCCGCCCAGTGGCGACGGGTCCCGTCCTGGGATTGGCATCGTGCGGGCGTCGATGCGCACCGGTCGGACACCATCATGAAGGCCGTGGCGATGGCCACCGGATTGGAGCGGCTGGCGGGGGTTCCGTCGTCGGGCAGGGTCACCGCCGCACTGTGTTCGGTGCCGGGGATCGGAGCCTGGACGGCCGCGGAGGTGCTGCAGCGGACCCACGGCTGCCCGGATTCGATTTCCGTGGGCGACTACCATTTGGCTGCCTACGTCGGCGCGGCACTGACCGGCCGGCGGACCGACGACGCCGGGATGCTGGAGTTGTTGGCGCCGTGGTCCGGGAACCGACAGCGGATAGTGCGGATGCTCTACGCCAGCGGCTTCCGAAAGCCTACCTACGGTCCGCGGCTGGCGCCCGAGGATCATCGTCACCGCTAGGCTTAACAGCATGAGCGAACCAGTAGATGTGACCGCCGTATTTCTCCCCAACCCCGGCGAAGTGTTCAGGGTGAAGCTGGCCCTGGATATTGCCGTTGAACAAGTGGTCGCCGAGCCGGGATGTATCAGGTACGAGATCACCGATGTGGCTGAAGACCGCGTCGTCCTGACGGAGCGATGGGAGTCCGAAGAGCTGCTGGCGCAGCATCTGCGAGGTCCTGCGGTGCAGGATCTTGGCGAGTCGCTCAGCGCACTATTGGCCGAGCCGGTTCAGATCACCAAGAGCGCCTGAGACCAAGAAACCCCCACCCCTGTGACAGGGGCGGGGGTTTCTTCATGAGCTCCGTGAGCCCGAAGACTAGCTGGTCTTTTGATTGTCCTGTGCTGGTGCGTCACTTGCGGGTACCTCTGCCGGGGTGCCCGCCTGGGCCGCAGCCTGTTGCTGGGTCACCTGCTCGTGGACCTCTTTCATGTCGAGACCCTTGACGGCGTCGACAAGCTCGCCGAACTGGGTGGCGTTCATCGCGCCGGGCTGCGAGAACACCAGCACCTTTTCGCGGAAGGCCATCAGGGTGGGGATCGAGGTGATCCCGGCTGCGGCGGCAAGGGACTGCTCGGCCTCCGTGTCCACCTTGGCGAAGGTGATGTCGTCGTGCTTTTTCGACACGGCGTCGTACACGGGAGCGAACTGCTTGCACGGGCCACACCATTCGGCCCAGAAATCGACGAACACAATGTCGTTGGTCTCAATGGTCTCGGGGAAGGTTGCCTCGGTTACTTCAATAGTTGCCATGCTTTAACGCTAACGAAGATGCGCGCGGTTGTCTCCCCGTGTTCGCTCTCGATGAAGAATGACGGACCGCAGTGCTGCACGTACCGGGTCCGATACCGAGGCCGCCGTCCCGATGGTTTCACGTTCTATCGTTTCCCTGTTCTGCTAGAACAGTTTTGCCAAAACAGCAGTCAACGATCTATGAAATCCGCGGTGCTCGCAAGTGAACCTCTGGGCAAAAAAGTAGCCCGTCCAGATCTTGGCGAAGATCTGAACGGGCTACTTTCCCGGTGCACCGGCGTTTGTGGCAGATACTGGATTCGAACCAGTGAAGGCGTTGCCAGCTGATTTACAGTCAGCCCCCTTTGGCCGCTCGGGTAATCTGCCAAACGTCCTCATAAAATGAGGTTCACCCACGGTAACCGCGGGCAAGATAACTTTACAGAAAATCATCCAAAGAATCGAATCGCGTTGCGACCGGTCTCATCCAGTCCCGGGTTGGCCCTACAGCCCGGCGTAGACGCGACGCTCAATCTGCGTATAGAACGCGTCAGCCTGGCTAGCGGTCACAGAGCCGAACGCGACGGCGTCGTCCAGTTCTGATCTGACTCCCGCCAGCCGCTCGGCGCTGCCTGGCCTCTCGTAGGTGACCTCGACCATCGACGACGGCCCGGACGCCACTGCTGGCATCGCAGACAGCCCCGCAATAGACACCGCCGATGAGGCCGCGAGGAATGTGCCCGCGACCGCGTGCCGGACTCGAACTTGGTACCGTACGCGCGGTTTGTGGCTCATGGTTTTTCCTCCAGATCGATCACTGAAATCCACACTTCCACCAGCGATTGTGAGAAGGCACCGGACTTCCTGTTGATCGGCTGTGAATCGTCCCACGCGCCGATCCATGGAGAACCGATTAGGCTGGGACCAGATCCTTCTCACTACCCCAAAGGAGACATTGTGGCGAGCGAATCCACTTTTGATGTTGTCAGCAAAGTAGACAAGCAGGAGGTTGCCAACGCCCTGCACCAGGCGCAGAAGGAGATCGTCCAGCGCTACGACTTCAAAGGTATCGGCGCAGAGGTCGACTTCAGCGGCGAAATGATCCTAATGAAGGCCAACTCAGAGGAGCGCGTCCTGGCGGTCCTCGACGTACTGCAGTCCAAGATGATCAAGCGGGGCATCTCCCTGAAGTCGCTCGACACCGGTGAGCCCTACGCCTCGGGCAAGGAGTTCCGCCTGGAGACCACCATCAAAGAGGGCATCGCCCAGGATGTGGCCAAGAAGATCAACAAGCTGATCCGAGACGAGGCTCCCAAGGGTGTCAAGTCCACTATCCAGGGCGACGAACTGCGGGTCAGCTCCAAGTCCCGCGATGATCTGCAGGCCACCATGTCGCTGCTCAAGGGCTTCGATGAGGCGGACCTGCAGTTTGTGAACATGCGCTAGGTACCCGCACCTCACCCGAAAAGGTGGCGTTCCCGCACCGGGAACGTCACCTTTTCGGGTCTAACGGGACTGGTTTGGATAAATCCTTTGACATTTGTTAGCTATGTCACTCACACTTTGAAAACAAAAGTTGTCTGGCAGGCTACGTGGGCGGCGGATCGCCGTCGACCTCTCGAAGAAGGACCGCACTCAATGACCGAGCATTCTGGCCTGACCGAAGAGGACGTCGAAAAAGCCGCTGGGCGCATCGTCGCAGCGTTTTCACGGACTGACACAGAAACCTATTTCGCGTCGTTCACCCCCGGCGCCACCTTCGTGTTCCATACCGAGGACCGGCGACTCGAACGGCGGGCCGATTATGAGGCGCTCTGGCAGTCATGGCTCGCGGAGGGCTGGCGGGTCACCAAGTGCCTGAGCAGCAACCAGTCGATCCAACTGCTGGGCGACACCGCCGTCTTCTGCCATGACGTGAAGACCACCGTCAACACCGGCGAGACCACCCTTGAACGGGAAACCATTGTCTTCCACCGGGACGACGCCGGCTCTGTCCACGCCGTCCACGAGCACCTTTCGCCCCTCCCCGACTCCCCCGAATCCAGGTAGCGCCATGTCAACATCACAAAGTACCGGACGCTCGTCCGGCTCGGCATTCTCCCGGTTGTCCGATCATCTGGAAAAGAATTCCGAAGGCTTCGGCCCCATCAGAGGCAGCCTCGGCGCTGGGCGAATGGGCATGATCTGGTTGGCCGCCAACCTCGTGGTCACCACGCTGCTCACCGGAACACTCTTCGTTCCCGGCGTGTCCTGGCCCCTCGCCGTCGGGCTGATCATCCTCGGAACGGTGATCGGTGGCGCCGTCCTCGTCCTGGTGGGCAATATGGGCACCCGCACCGGGCTGCCCACCATGTCGCTGACCAAGGGCTCCTTCGGGCTCCGCGGTTCGTTCCTTCCGGTCGCCGCCAACGTGGTGATCCTGATGGGATGGAGCTGGGTTCAGGCCATGCTGGCCGGAGTCACAGTCAACTTCCTGGTGGAGCAGGCTACTGGCTTCTCCAGTCCGATCCTGTTCTCGGTCCTGTGCCAGCTGCTGGTGGTGTGTCTGGCGATCTTCGGCCACGCTGGCATCGCCCGGGTCGAACCGTGGCTCGCCCTCGTGATCCTCGCGTTCATGGCGTACATTTTCGTCACCGCGTTCACCACATTCGCGCCGTCGGACTTTGCCGCGCTGCCCGCCGATCCCGAACTCGACTGGTCCGGAGTGGCAGTGCTCGACGTCGTCATAGCCACCGCAATCTCCTGGACAGTCCTGTCCGCGGAGTTCAATCGCCTTGCGAAGTCTCAGTCCGCCGGGATGATCGGTTCGGGCATCGGGTACACGCTGTCAACGGTCCTGGCGATGGTGCTCGGCGCGACCTCTGTCGCGTATCTGGTGCTCGACGGCGGCGAGGCAGTGGCGTTCGATCCCACCGCCATCGTGGCAGCCTTCGGAACTCCGCTGGCCGTGGTGATCTTCCTGTCCGTCATGGCGACCAACACCATGGTGGTGTACGGGATGGTGTCCTCGGTCGTGAATATGGTGCCGTCCAGCAAGGTGAAATTTCTCCCCACGGCCCTGGTCCTTGGCGCGATTTCCGTTCTCGGGTCCACCTGGCTGGCGCTGCTGGATCAGTTCACGTCATTCCTCGTCATTATTGGTTCGCTGTTCATCCCCGTGTTCGCGGTCATGCTGGTGGACTACTACATTGTCCGCAAGCGTCACTACACCAAGGACATCCTGCGCGGCTCCGGCGGCGACTACTGGTACTTCAAGGGCGTCAACATCGCTGCCGTGGCTGTCTGGGTGATCGGGGCCAGCGCGTCGCTGATCTTCACCTATTCGGTACCGAGCCCGATTGGCGCGACCATCCCCACCTTCATCATCTCCGCGGGCCTCTACCTGGGGTGGGCGCTTGTTACCAAGCGAATCGTGTCAGGGACACCTGATCATTCGCATCTCAGCAACTCTGCTGCCCCTCATGGTTCTGCTGTTTCCACGGGCGCGGATTCTGGGCGCCGTGCGGCTCGTTGATCTTTCGCATCCCATTGTCACGGGGATGCAGGTCTTCCCGGGCGACCCCGAGGTAACGATCACCGTTACTGCCGAGATTGTTGCGGATGGGTTCCAGGTGGCCGAGGTGCATGCCGGCACCCACACCGGAACCCATCTGGACGCGCCACTGCACACCATCGAGGGTGGCGCGTCGGTGGATCAGATCGACCTCAGCCGGCTGGTCGGTGTGGCCCGGATTGTTCGGCTTCCGCAGGTTGAACCTGGTCATGTCTTTGTCTGGTCCGACGTCGAAGCGCAGCTTTCCGATCTGGGCTCGGTGGCGATGGTGTTGTTCCAAACGGGTTGGTCCGCGCACTTTGGCACGGAATTGTATCTGCGACACCCAGCATTCGACGCCGAAGTCGCCGTTGGCTTGTTGGATCGCGGCATCTCGGTGGTTGGCATGGACACCCTCAACCCGGATCTCACTGATCTATCCGGCGCCGAGGTCGATCTCCCTTTTCATCGAACTCTCTTGGGCGCTGACGGCGTGATCGTTGAGAACCTGACCAATCTGGCGTCGGTGGATTTTATTGACCCGTGGGTGTCGGTGCTGCCACTGCCGTATCAGGGGATGGACGGTTCTCCCGTCCGCGCTGTGGCGATGGAGCTCCCTGCCCGGTAAGCCCTTTCCCTTGCCCAGCATCTCCCCCTCTCTTCCACAAGCACCAACCCCTTCCCTCGCTTCCTTCCTTCCTTCCTTCCGCGCATCAACCCCTTCCCCGAAGAGCTACATCTGGCGAGTCCAGAACCCTTTGAGCCGCCAGATGTCGCTCCTCGGCGGGGATTAGGTAGTTGAATTGCCGAGAATTGTCTAGTTCCCGGCAGCCGCTCAGCCCGCGCGTCGGCGTAGCGCGGCGCCATGGATACCATCTGCTCCATCACGAGCTTAATCGCGGCACTCTGTTTGTTTGCGGATAGCCATTCTTCACGGGCAGCCGTTTGATGGACGAGCGTACCTTCGCCCGGACGTCGTCGCGCTCTGTCCGGTCGGCCACGCAGCGGCTCTTGTCGATAGTGGCGACTCTTCTTCTACTGTTGTGGTGGCGTCCGCGGTCTACTGTTCCGTCGCGTCGCGCAGAATGGCAGCGATCTCTTGGAAGCCTCGGAACGTGGCGTGCTGCAAGGGCGTCAGACCATCGCTCTGGGCGGGGAGCCTCACGTCGGCGCCGCCTTCGAGGAGCAGCTGCACGGTCTCCACGTACCGGGGCGAGCCATCGCCCAGGATGATCGCCTCGTGTAGTGCAGTCCAGCCCGGGTTGTTGACGTGGTTAACGTCCACGTCGGTCTCCAGCAGCCTTCGCACCACATCGGCGTGGCCGCGCTCCGCGGCACGGATCAGGGCGGTGCCGTTATAGCTGTCGCGTGCGTGGACGTCCGCACCGTTGCGCAGTGTCAGGTCCAGTAGCTCGAGGTAGCCTTCACTCGCGGCGATAAGGAAAGCACTCTGTTCGGTCTCGTCCTCGTAGTTGACGTCAGCGCCGGCGGCGATGAGCCGTCGAGCTTGGGCGACATTGTCGTCCCAAGCCACACCGATCAGGTTCTGGTTCAGCGCGATCAGTTCGCCGGGGGTGAACGACTCAGACGTAGCCGATCGCCTGCTCGGCGAGACACCTGGAACAGACTCAACAGCTCGCGGCGATGTGCTCGGCGAACGCTCGGACCCGGAAAGCGTCTGTTGCGTCGGACCGGTCACCTCGCCGTTGCCTGTGCAGCCGGTCATCAGCACCAATACGGCCAGAACACCGCCCGGCCAAAGGGCCCTCAACGGGAGGCCTGCCGCAGGGCCGCCGAGGTCTCACACCAGAACGTCATCGGGACCATCCCCATGCCTCCCAGCATACCCGAGCCATGAATCGGACAACCAGGCGCCAGGCAGGGATCAGCACGGGCGTCACGGACGTTCGCCAGGTCCGGTTGCCGATCCCCAGGTCAGACAAGTCGCCGTCGCGACCACACCGGCCGTTATCTATTGGATTCGACACCTGAGCTGCCGACTTTCCGAGCTGGTGCTGAACTGCCGCGATCCCGAGACACTGTTCCGATGCCGTCTGCCTAATCTTTGATCGGATCACGAAAATAGTTCAAAATTTTTTTCTCGGGACCTTCTCTCGAACCTTATTTTGTCAGAGCTCGATGATGGAATGGGGGTATGAAAAGCAGTACAGCTTCTGCTACCGGATCGGGGTTCCGTCCCGGGTCCGGTCCGGATTCCGGCTCCGCGGGCGGGCCCGCGGATATGTCCGCGGGGGCTTCCACGGGCGGTCCCGCGGGGGCTTTCGGTGGAGCTTCGGGTGGGGCTTCGGGTGGGTATGGTCTGGGTGGTCCGTTGAGTGTGGCCGCCGTGTGGACGGCACCTGTGATGAAGGCGCCGGAGCCCCGGCCGAAAAGGGATCTCCCTGATTCTCAGACTGACTTTCTGAATTTCTTCCGGGTGGGGTCTGATCCGGATGTGCGGGTGCGTTCCAGTGATGGCCCGCCGGCGTTGACGGGTCGGCTCGGGTTGGTCG
>NZ_JBTNDE010000028.1:0-37027 GCF_054511155.1 Arthrobacter glycogeni
TGAGGCCATCGACCTGTGGGTCTGGTATGCCGGCTGGGCCGACAAGTACGTGCAGGTGGCCGGCAACGCCAACCCCGTCTCCGGCCCGTACTTCAACCTGTCCACCCCCGAGCCCACCGGCGTCGTCGCGGTTATCGCCCCTCAGGGTCCCGGTTCGCTGCTCGGGTTTGTCCGCGCCGTGGCGCCGGTGCTGGTCAGCGGCAACACGGTGGTGGTGCTCGGCAACGAGCGTGCACCCTTGGCGGCCCTGAGCCTCGGGGAAGTCCTCGCCACTTCGGATGTCCCCGCGGGTGTCGTGAACATCCTCAGCGGGTCTCCCGCCGAGATCGCCCCCTGGCTGGCCTCCCACGCCGACGTCAACGCGCTCGACCTGCTCGGCGCCGAAAACCTCGACTGGGTTGACCTGCAGATCGCCGCCGCGGAAACCCTGAAACGGGTTCTCCCGCCGGAGACCGGGCCCGAGGCCGCAGCCCCCTCGATCGACCGGATCACGTTCTTCACCGAGACGAAAACCGTCTGGCACACCAAAGGCCTGCTCTAGCCGCACCCGGACGGCTGTCCACAAAGAGGGATGTCTACAAACAGGGCCGTCCCACGCGCAAAAAAGTGGCGGACCCGCAGGGGAGCGGTTGCTCAACCACTCGTCTGCGGGTCCGCCACTTTTTCGTGGGCCGATGCCGTGTGTTGGATGCTGACTAGGCCTTGCGGTCACCCTCGGCGAGGGCGGGACCGGTGTCGGAACGGCCGAGGATGGTCTGCGGGATCCAGAACGCCAGGAAAAAGAGGACCAGGCAGGAAGCAAAGGCCCACACATTGTTCTGGTCGAAGAAGGTCAACGAAAAAATCGATCCGAGGAACAGTGCCATCATCACGGCGAACGTGATGACGTTGCTGGCCAGGTGGCCCTCACCGGAGTGGGTGGGCTGCTTGCGCTGAGCTGACTGTGTCGGCTGAGCTGACTGTGTCGGCCGGGCTGACCGTGCCGAGCTCGCGGGATGTGACATGGAGTCTCCTCGAAGATGTGCGAAACATTACTGACTCAACCATAACTGGATTCGCTGCAATCCGGCGCAGCGATCAGAGACCCAGCGACTCTTCGACGTCGCGCAGGACGGCATCCAGGCGGGCCCGCGCGGTGAGCTTCGCGGTGTCGAGTTCGGCGGCTGACTCCACCGGCTCGATTACCTCCAGGTAGCACTTCAGCTTCGGCTCGGTGCCGCTGGGGCGGATGATCACCCGGGTGTCATCCCGGGTCAGGAAGAGCAGGCCGTCGGTGGGTGGCAGGCCGGCATGACCCAGCGCCAGGTCCTGGACGACGTCGACGGCCGAACCGGCGAAGGACTGCGGCGGGTTCTCGCGCAGGCGGTTCATCATCGCGCCCAGCAAACCGAGGCTGCCGACCCTGACCGAGAGCTGGTCACCGGCGTGCAATCCGTACACGAGCGACAGATCGTCGAGCAGGTCAAAGAGGGTGCGTCCGTTCGCCTTGGTCGCTGCGGCAAGCTCGGCCATCAGCAGGCCGGCCGAGATGCCGTCCTTGTCCCTGACCAGATCCGGCGCGACACAGTAGCCGAGGGCTTCCTCGTAGCCGTAGGCCAGCGAGGGGACCCTGGAAATCCACTTGAACCCGGTGAGGGTTTCGGTGTGGGTGATGCCGGCGGTGGCGGCGACGCGGGCCAGCAACCGGGAGGACACAATCGAGTTGGCGAAGACGGCGCCCGTCCCGTGCGTTTCGGCCCCGTGTGCGTTAACCCCGTGGGCCCGCCGTGCGGCGAGGTGTTGACCCAGCAGCGCCCCCGTCTCATCTCCGCGGAGCATCCGCCACTCGCCGGTTGCCGGGTCCTTGGCTGCAACGGCAACCCGGTCGGCGTCGGGATCGTTGGCGAGTACCAGATCCGCGTCCTGGGCCACCGCTGCGGCCAGCGCAAGGTCAAGAGCCCCCGGTTCCTCGGGGTTGGGGAAATCGACGGTGGGGAAGTCGGGGTCCGGTTCGGCCTGCTCGGCGACAACATGCACGGTCCCGAATCCTGCCTCGGCCAGGACCTCCTGAGCGGTCCTGCCACCGACCCCATGCAGGGGCGTGAGGACGATGGAGAGGTCACGTGCCGGGAAGTGTTCACGGTCGGCCAGGGCGACGACCGACGTCACATAATCCTTGGCGATGCTGCCGGGGAGGACATTCCAGCCCTCAGGCGCGAGGACGATGCCGTGGAGGGGCCCGACGGCGGCGATGCGGGCGGCGATCTCGGTGTCCTGGGGAGCGACAATCTGGGCGCCACGACCGGCGTCGTCAACGGCCCTGCCGCCGAGATAGACCTTATACCCGTTGTCCTGAGGGGGGTTGTGGCTGGCGGTGACCATGACGCCCACCTCGCATTCCAGTGCGCGGACCGCATAGGCGAGCACCGGGGTGGGGAGTTCGCTGGGCAGCAGGAAGGTCTGGATGCCGGCCGCGGTGAAGACGGCGGCGGTCTCTTCGGCGAAGTTGCGTGAGTTGTGGCGGGCGTCGAAGCCGACGACGGCGCGGGGCACGTAGGCGCCATCGGCGACGCCGAGCACCTGCGCTGCGACACCGGCGGCGGCGCGGCGCACCACCACCCGGTTCATCCGGTTGGGGCCGGCTCCCAGGGCGGCGCGTAGGCCGGCGGTGCCGAACAGCAGGGGTCCGCTGAACCGGTCCTGTAGCTCCTGCGTCGCGGTGGCGTGGTCGTCGTCGACCTGCTCAAGCAGCGCCTCCAGCTCCGCTGCGGTTTGCGGATCCGGGTCCTCGGCCGCCCAGGCCCGGGCAGTCGCGAGGAGTGATTCGTGGTCGGCGTGCGTCATGACTTCAACTTACCTTTGGTCTGATGCTAGAGCCGGCTGATGATGTCAGCCAGCAAACGTGAGATACGGGGTCCGGCGGCGGCACCGGATTCGATGACCTCGGCGTGGCTCAGCGGTGCTGCGCTGATGCCGGCCGCCAGGTTGGTGACGAGGGAGATGCCGAAAACCTCCATGCCGGCGTGCCGTGCGGCTATGGCCTCAAGGGCAGTCGACATGCCGACCAGGTCGGCCCCGATGGTCCTGGCGTAGCGAACCTCGGCGGGGGTTTCGTAGTGGGGGCCCGTGAACTGGGCATAGACGCCCTCCTCGAGGGAGGGGTCCACCTCGCGGGCAAGTTCCCGGATCCGCGGTGAGTACAGGTCGGTGAGGTCGACGAACGTTGCGCCCTCGAGCGGTGAGGTGGCGGTGAGGTTCAGATGGTCGCTGATGAGCACGGGAGTGCCGGGAGTCCACTGCTCCTGCAGCCCGCCGCACCCGTTGGTCAGGACCATCACCTTGGCGCCCGCTGCGGCGGCGGTGCGCACCCCATGGACTACAGCCCTGACGCCCTTTCCTTCGTAATAGTGGGTGCGGGAGCCGACCACGAGGGCCCGTTTGCCCGAGGTTGTCAGGACCGAGCGCACGGTCCCCACATGGCCCTCGACCGCTGGCGCGGAAAACCCTGGGATGTCCGTGGCCTGAAGGGTGTGGGTGGTTTCGCCGATGAGTTCGGCTGCGTCGCCCCAGCCCGAGCCCAGCACCAGGGCAATGTCATGGCTTTCGACCCCCGTGTGGGCGGCAATATGGTCGGCTGCTGCGCGTGCCAGGTGGAAGGGGTCGGTCGGCGTCATTGACGAGGGGTTCGCGATCACTGACCAAACTTACCCTCAGTTCCCGGCCCGCGGCCACCGAGAGAGGGGCCCGGCGGGGGAGGCTGACCGTTTGAGCGCGCGGCGGGGATAGGACAGAATGGTCAGTTGTGACCAGCCAACTAGATTTCAGTGCCCTTCGAATCGCTATCCTGGGCGGCGGGCCCGGCGGCTATGAGGCGGCAATGGTGGCCGCATCGCTCGGCGCCAGCGTCACCATTGTTGAACGACAGGGGCTCGGTGGAGCTGCGGTCCTGACCGACGTCGTCCCCTCCAAAACGCTGATCGCGACCGCCGACATCATGGCCCAGGTTGCCTCAGCGCACGAACTGGGAGTGCGCTTCGAGAACACCGAGACGGCCTACGCGGATCTCGCCCAGGTCAACGCACGGCTCCTCAAGCTCGCCGGTGAGCAGTCGGCGGACATCACCCGGGCGCTGGAGCGGGTGGGAGTGAAGATCTTCATCGGTGAGGGGAAACTGCTCGACAATCACCGGCTCGAGGTCACCGCCGAGGGGGAAGCCACGATCATCGAGGCCGACGCCATCCTGCTGACGGTCGGCGCACACCCGCGGGAACTGCCCACCGCCCAGCCCGACGGCGAACGCATCTTCAACTGGACCCAGCTCTACTCGCTCACCGAGGTCCCCCCGAACCTCATTGTGGTCGGCTCGGGGGTCACCGGTGCAGAATTCGCTTCGGCGTACAACGGTCTGGGATCGCAGGTCACCCTGATTTCGAGCCGTGACCGGGTACTGCCCGGCGAGGATGCGGATGCCGCCGAAGTGCTCGAAAACGTGTTCAGGAACCGCGGGATGGCGGTGCTCTCCGAATGCCGGGCCCAGGGTGTGGAGCGGGTGGGCGACGGCGTCGTCGTCACCCTCTCCGACGGCCGGACCGTTGAGGGCAGCCACTGCCTCATCGCCGTGGGGTCGATCCCCAACACGGCCGGGATCGGGCTTGAGGATGCGGGGGTCCAGCTCACCGAATCAGGTCACATCAAGGTCGACGGCGTGTCCCGTACATCGGCGCCGAACGTATACGCGGCGGGCGACTGCACCGGAGTGCTGGCGTTGGCATCGGTCGCCGCCATGCAGGGCCGGATCGCCATGGCCCATCTGATGGGCGATAGCGTCACCCCGCTGAAGCTGAAGCAGGTTGCCTCCAACATTTTCACTGCCCCCGAGATCGCCACGGTGGGGGTCTCCGAGGCGGACGTCGACTCCGGCCGGTACCAGGGCGACGTCGTCAAGCTCTCCCTTCACACCAACGCACGGGCGAAAATGATGAACGTGACCGATGGGTTTGTGAAGATCATCTCCCGTAAGGGATCGGGAACGGTGATCGGCGGAGTCGTCGTCGGCCCCCGCGCCTCCGAGCTGATCTTCCCGTTGGCACTCGCGGTGACCAAGAAACTGCACGTCGACGACGTGGCGAACACCTTTACCGTGTACCCGTCGCTGACCGGCTCGATTTCCGAGGCAGCGCGGCGGCTTCACGTCCGCCTGTAGGGCGCAAAATTTAGGCTAAACCGGCCCAACAGGACAGGGCTGCGGTACCCTGACCATGAAACACTTCGTCCATATTCTGGACAATTTTATCCACCAGTTGGACCCTGCTGGTCTGATTGATGCATTCAACCACCCGATCGCGGTGCCGGCACGGCCGCCGTAGTGAGAGAAAGCCGCAGACATGTCAACAACCCCGTCCGCCGTCGACGCCGGTGCAGCAACGCCGAAGAATCCCAAGGGCCGCGTCATCTTCGCCAGCCTGATCGGCACCACTATCGAGTTCTACGACTTTTACATTTATGCCACGGCTTCAGTGCTGGTCTTCCCGGCGCTTTTCTTCCCGGATGCAACCCCAGCCAACGCGATTCTGAGCTCCTTCGCCGTCTTCGGCGTCGCCTTCGTAGCCCGGCCGCTCGGATCGATCATCTTCGGACACTACGGCGACCGGATTGGGCGCAAGGGGACGCTCGTCGCGTCGCTGCTCACCATGGGTATTGCCACGTTCCTGATCGGGGTGCTGCCGACCGCCCAGGTGGATGGCTGGATCATCCTCGCGCCGGCGCTGCTGGTACTGCTGCGGTTCTTCCAGGGCCTGGCCCTGGGCGGTGAATGGAGCGGCGCTGCGCTGCTCGCCACCGAGAACGCCCCGAAGAACAAGCGTGCCGTCTACGGCACGTTCCCGCAGTTGGGCGCCCCGATCGGCTTCATCCTCGCCAACCTGCTGTTCGTCTATCTCAACGCCACCCTCAGTGACGAGGAGTTCCTGGCCTGGGGCTGGCGGGTGCCGTTCCTGTTGAGCGCCGTCCTGGTGATCGTCGGACTGTACGTCCGGCTCAAGCTCATCGAGAGCCACTCGTTCCAGCAGGTCAAGGACAAGGGCAAGGTGGTGAAAATGCCGCTGGCCAGCGTGTTCAAGCACCAGTGGCGTGCCCTGTTACTCGGCACGTTCATCATGTTCGCCACCTACGTGCTGTTCTACCTGATGACGGCGTTCACCCTGACCTTCGGGACCACCCCGGCCTCAGTCGAGGACGCCAGGGCTGCCGCCGAAGCGGCGGGCCGCGGCTTCGACGACGCCGCCGCCGAGGCCTTCGTTCCCGGGCTCGGGATTGCGCGCGGGGACTTCCTCGTCATGCTCATCGTCGGCGTGGTGTTCTTCGGCATCTTCACCCTGGTGTCGGGTCCGCTGGCCGAGAAGTTCGGCCGCCGGAAAATGCTGATGGCCACCACCATCGGCATCGCCCTGTTCGGGTTCACCTGGGTGCCACTCTTCGGGGCTGGGACCACTGGCGCCATGGCGCTGCTGATCATCGGGTTCATCCTGATGGGGCTGACCTTCGGACCGATGGCAGCCATCCTGCCCGAGCTGTTCCCGGCCAACGTCAGGTACACCGGCTCGGCTGTTGCCTACAACATGTCAAGCGTGATCGGCGCCGCACCGGCGTCGTTCGTCGCTATCGCACTATGGCAACTCGCTGATGGCAGCACGCTGTTGGTGGGCCTGTATCTGAGCGCGGCAGCCGTCGCTACGTTCGTTGCACTCTGGTTGAGCCGCGAAACCCGCGACCATGACTACGACAACAACGTCGCCTGACCCGGCTGACTGACCCGCTGACACACAACGACGGCGCGGCACCTCCGGGTCCCGCGTCGTCGTCGTCGACGCGCCTGGGGACGCTTCACACAAGACGCCCACGTAGAATCGATCAGGAAATCAACCCAGCGGAGGCGGCATGAGTACCCAATCACTGGCTGACGGGCGCTACCTCCTGGGTGGTGTGGTGGGCGTCGGCGGGATGGCCGAGGTCTACCGCGCCCAGGACACGCGGCTCGGCAGGGATGTGGCGGTGAAACTGTTCAGGCCGGGCGCCGCGGACGGCGTCTCCCGGGGATCCGACGAGGCACGGCTGCTGGCGGGGTTGCACCACCCCGGGCTGGTGCGGGTGCTGGACATGGATTCGTCCGAAACGTCGTCTGGATCCACCTACCTGGTGATGGAACTGATCGAGGGACCGGATCTCGGCGCGGTCCTGGCTGACGGGGCACTGGCTCCGGACTCCGTCCGGCTGGCCGGCTGGGATGTGGCGCGCACGCTCGCCTACATCCATCAGCGTGGCATCCTGCACCGGGACATCAAGCCATCGAACATTCTGACGCGCAGCACCGAACCGGAGAGCGGGGTCTTTGGCTACCTGTTGACCGACTTCGGGATCGCTCGTTTCTATGATGCAGCCCGGCAGACCGCCACCGGGCTGACCGTCGGGACGGCAGCCTATCTCAGCCCTGAACAGGCCCGTGGCGGCACGGTTGGCACGCCCACTGACATCTACTCATTGGGGCTGGTGTTGCTGGAGTCGCTGACCGGCGAGCGAGCCTATCCGGGCACGAGCCTTGAGGCGGCGGTCGCCAGGCTGCATCGCGCTCCGTCGATTCCGGCCGGGTTCGGGCCGGCCTGGCACTCGTTGCTGTCCCGGATGACAGCCGACAATCCCGACGACCGGCCCACCGCTGGTGCTGTCGCCGCCGAGTTCGCCCAGTGGACGTATGCCGAACCCCCCACCGAGGCACTGGACCGTGACGCGCCAGCCGACAGGCGTTTCCAATTGTTCCTGCCCGGCGAACCGTCGCACCAGCCCGCGCGGACTGCTGTGACCCCGATACCGGACTCAGGGATGGCGACGGCTGTGATGGCGGCGCACCAACCGGCCACGGTCGTGCAGGGAACGGCAGTCCCGCAAGCCCTCGCTCAGCCGGCAACGGCGGTACAGCCGGCTGCGCCGCTCGAGCAGGTGCCGACCGCGTCGCGCGAGCCTACGCCGACCGCGTCGCGGGTTCCCCCGGACCGCCGGATGCCGTCAGGCCACCACCAACCCGGACGACGCCGGACCGGGCTGGTCGGTGTGCTTGTCGCCGTCGCAGTGTTGATCCTCGGCCTGGCGGTGGTGGTTGCCCTCAACCTCAGGGGACCGGCGCCGGTCGAAGAGTTGCCGGCGGTACCGGGCACCACCGGCGAACTGCTCGAAAAACTCTATGAAAAGGTGCAACCGTGAGGCGTCGGGCACACTACTGGGCTGCTGCGTCGCTCGCTACAGCGCTCCTGCTGGCAGGGTGTGGCACCCCGGACCTCGAATCGGGCGTGGCGGCCGGGTTCCAGGCGTCGGTCCGTGACATTGCCACTGCCGCGGCTGCAGGCGACCAGGCAGGCGCCACCCTGCTGGCTACCGAACTCAGCCAGACGGTCACCGTGGCTCAGGGCCAGGGGACCGTCACGGCTGACCGCGCGGCACAGATCCAGTCGACCATCGATGAGCTGCTTCTCGCCCTTGCCGCCGAGCTGGGCCAGCCCGCCCCGGCTGCTCCCCAACCCGAGCCAACGCCCGAGTCAACGGTCGAGCCAACGCCCGAGCCAACTGTCGAGACACCGGTGGACTCCCCGACGCCCGAGCCCACCGAGGCTCCCAGTCCGGCCGCCACTCCCGACCCGGCGACCCCACGGAATGATTCCGGGGATGACGATGAAGCCGACGAGCAGACTGAAAAAGAGCAGCGCGACGCCGAGCGCGAGCAGGAAAAACAACAGCGGGAACAGGAAAAGCTCGAAAAAGAGGCCGAGCGCGAGCAGGACAAGCGCGACGACGGCGGGTAGCCTGCGCAAGTGCCCAGCCACCCGGGGATCCTGGCGGGCCTGGACGTCTCTGCCCACCGGGGCGTGAAGCCTGGTGGGCAGGCGTGCTGCGGCTAGTCGGAAATGGCTGCGATCACGGCACCCGCGGCTACCGTGTCACCCGGCGCGGCGTTGAGTCCCGACAGGATCCCGGCCTTGTGGGCGGTGAGGGGCTGTTCCATCTTCATGGCCTCCAGGACGACGATCAGGTCTCCCTCGGCGACGAGGTCGCCGTCGGACACTGCCACCTTCACGATGGTGCCCTGCATGGGTGAAGTGAGGTCGTCGCCGTCGGCAGCCGCCGACGAGCCGCCGCGGGCACGCAGCGCCTTCTTCGGCTTCCCTGCTGACACCTGACGACCTGTGCCACCCAGCCCCGCAGGAAGCACCACCTCAAGCCGCTTGCCGGCTACCTCGACGGTGATGCGTTGGCGGCCGCCGTCGTCGTCGGGCGCGGAATCCTGCGCCTCCCCGGGGTTCCACGGCTCGATGGTATTGATGAACTCGGTCTCGATCCAGCGGGTGTGAACCGAGAAGGGACCGTCCACCGGGGCAAACGCGGGATCCGCGACGACGGCGGCGTGGAACGGCAGCACCGTCGGCATGCCGGTGACCTGCATTTCCGTCAGGGCGCGGCGTGCACGCTGCAGCGCCTGGGCGCGGGTAGCGCCGGTGACGATGAGCTTCGCGAGCATGGAATCGAAGTTTCCGCCGATGACCTCACCGGCTTCGACGCCTGAGTCGACCCGGATGCCGGGACCGGTGGGGAGGGTGAAGGTCTGGACGGTGCCGGGGGCGGGCATGAAGTTGCGGCCGGCGTCCTCACCGTTGATGCGGAACTCGAAGGAATGGCCGCGCACCTCCGGGTCGCTGTAGCCCAGGGCCTCGCCGCGGGCCAGGCGGAACTGTTCGCGAACCAGGTCGATGCCGGTCACCTCCTCCGAGACGGGGTGCTCCACCTGGAGGCGGGTGTTGACTTCGAGGAAGGAGATAGTGCCGTCCTGGCCAACGAGGAACTCACACGTGCCGGCGCCCCGGTAACCGGCCTCGCGCAGGATGGCCTTGGACGCCTCGTAGAGCTGGCGATTCTGGTCGTCGCTGAGGAACGGGGCCGGCGCTTCCTCAACCAGCTTCTGGTTGCGGCGCTGCAGGGAGCAATCGCGGGTGGAGACGACGACGACGTTCCCGTGGGCGTCGGCAAGGCATTGGGTTTCGACGTGGCGGGGCGCATCGAGGAACCGTTCCACGAAACACTCGCCCCGCCCGAACGCCGCCGTGGCCTCACGGACCGCCGATTCGTAGGCTTCGGGAATGTCGGCTGCGTCCCGGACCACTTTGATTCCCCGGCCGCCGCCGCCGAAGGCAGCCTTGATGGCGAGGGGTAGCCCGAACTCGTCCGCAAAATCCTGGACTTCGCGGACCGAGCCGACCGGATCTTTGGTGCCGGGCACTAAGGGAGCGCCCACCTTCTCTGCGATGTGGCGGGCTTTGACCTTGTCGCCCAGCTGGGAGATGGCGTCCGGCGAGGGGCCGATCCAGGTGATGCCAGCGTCGATCACCTTCTGGGCGAAGTCGGCGTTCTCGGACAGGAAACCGTAGCCGGGGTGGATGGCGTCGGCGCCGCTGCGTTGGGCCGCCTCAAGAATGCGGTCCATCATCAGGTAGGACTCCGCGGCTGTGCTGCCGCCCAGACCGTAGGCCTCATCGGCGAGCCGGACGTGCAAGGCATCCCGGTCAGGATCCGCGTAGACGGCGACCGACGTTAGCCCTTCGTCGCGGGCTGCACGGATGATGCGCACCGCAATTTCGCCGCGGTTAGCGATCAGGACCTTTGAAACGGGGTGTACTGCAGCGGAAAGGGACTCGCTCATGGTGTGGTCTGGCTCCTTCGTATCTCTTCGGAGCCTAGCGCCATAGTGTCGTCTCTGCCCATAATCCATGCGGATAGCGCGTGTGGCGGGTGCTTTCTTTGTAGGGATGCTACAAAGGTTCCGGGGGCTTGCGCGGCTAGGCCCAGAAATCCATCACGGTCAGCCCTGCGGAGGCGAGCAGCCCCCGCAGCGTTGAGACACTCAGCCCGATGACGGCGTGCGGGTCGCCGTCGACCCGGGTGATGAACGCGCCGCCCAGACCGTCGATCGTGAACGACCCGGCCACCTGCAGGGGCTCGCCTGTGGCGACGTAGGCGTCAATCTCGTCGTCAGTCAGGCGGGCGAAGTGCACCGAGGCGGAGGCGACGGCGCCCACAGTGGCCCCCGATCCGCCGTCGGACGGGTCGCGCGTATCGACGAGCCAGTGACCGGTGTGCAGTACGCCGAAGGAGCCACTCATTCGGCGGATCCGGGCCCGCGCGATCCCGGGCTCCCACGGTTTGCCGTGCGCTTCGCCGTCGAACTCGAAGATCGAGTCGCAGCCGATCACCAGTGCGCCCCCCGACCCGCCTACCGAGGCAACCGCCTCTGCCTTGGCGCGGGCCAGCAGCAGAGAGGTATCACAGGCGTCGAGCGGGCCGTACTGGGCGGCGACGGCATCCTCGTCCACGTCCGAGACGAGCACCGAGTGGCGGATACCGGCGTCGGATAGGACCTTGGTGCGGGCCGGGGACGCGGAGGCGAGGATGAGGCGGGAAGTCATAGCCCAGCCTAAACACTTCTGCTCGACGCCCCCAACCCGCTCCGGTGGTCACCCTGGACTGTTCCGGGGGTCAAACTGGACGGCCGGGGTCGAAATTTCCGACCGGAATGTCCAGGTTGCCCACCCTTCCGCCGTTCGGCCCGTCTAGCTGCGGGTGTTCGCCAGCTCCGGCGTGACCTCTGGCCTCTCCTCGGTGGGAAGGTTGTCATCGGCGAACGGGTCGCCGGTGCGTGCAGCGTTGTACAGATCGGTGTCCAGAATGCCTTCCCGCCTGGCCACGATGGTGGGGATCAGTGCCTGCCCGGCGACGTTCAGGGCGGTGCGCCCCATATCCAGGATGGGGTCGACGGCGAGCAGCAGGCCCACGCCCGCCAGGGGGAGCCCCAGCGTGGAGAGGGTCAGGGTCAGCATGACGACGGCGCCGGTGGTTCCCGCGGTCGCAGCGGACCCGAGCACCGAGACGAGCGCAATCAGGAGGTACTGGGTGAGGCTCAGCTCGATCCCGAAGAACTGCGCGACGAACAGGGCAGCGATCGCCGGGTAGATGGCAGCGCAGCCGTCCATCTTGGTGGTCGCACCGAGCGGGACCGCGAACGATGCGTAGGCGCGGGGCACGCCGAGGTTCCGTTCGGTGACCCGCTGCGTCAGGGGCAGGGTGCCGATGGAAGACCGCGAGACGAAGGCCAGTTGGATGGCAGGCCAGGCGCCGGAGAAGTACTGCCGCACCGACAAACCGTGGACCCGGATCAGGATCGGGTAGACCACGAAGAGAACCAGCGCGAGTCCCACGTACACGGCCAGCGTGAACTTGCCCAGGGATCCGATGGTGTCCCAGCCGTAGACGGCGACGGCGTTGCCGATCAGGCCGACCGTACCGAGCGGAGCGATCCGGATGATCCACCAGAGGACCTTTTGGATCACTGCCAGCGCCGAGGCTGTGAAGTTCAGGAAGGGTTCGGCTGGCTTACCCACCTTCAGCGCCGCAATACCGACAGCGATCGCGACCACCAGCACCTGGAGCACGTTGAAGCTCAGGGCTGTGGTGAGGTCACCGGTTTCGCCGGCGGTGGTTGCAGCCCGCAAGCCGAGGAAGTTCGCCGGGATGAGACCGGTCAAAAACGCCCACCAGCTGCCGGTCCGCCCCGAATACTCGTCAGGGGGTGTCGCGCCGGTTCCTGCACCCGGCTGGAAGACCGTGCCCAGGCCGATGCCAATGACGACGGCGATCAGCGCCGTGATCCCGAACCACAGGAGGGTCTGGCCGGCGAGCCGGGCCGCGTTGTGGACGGCGCGGAGGTTGCTGATGGAGCTCACCACCGCGGTGAAGATCAGGGGGACGACGGCGGCCTGCAGCAACGAGATGTAACTGGTGCCGATCGTCCCTAGGGTCGCGCCCAGCGCGTTGGGGGTCTCCTCGGTGTGGCCGGCGTATTTGGCGAGCAGGCCCAGGCCCAGCCCGACCGCCAGGGCGGCGAGGATCTGGGGGCCAAAGGAGGTAACCCACCTGGGTAGCCGGGTGCGGGATTTCGTTTCTGTAGTCACTCCAGAACCGTAGGGCCGCTCAGGTGAGCTGTTGTAGCGGGCATTGCGGAATGTTACCGGGCCGATCGCGGCAAACGGACCCGGCTGCACCCGGAATCCGCGTCGCCCCGGCGATGCGCAGGGTTATTCCCCGGACGGTGTGACAAACCTCCTGTGCTGGTCGGGTGAGGGTCTAACCCACCAGCGCGCGGCGCAACGTGTCCAGCCCGACCGAGCCAAGGTTCAGAGACCGGGTGTGGAAGCTGCGTAGGTTAAACGCTGTGCCTTCGCGTTCCTCGACCTCGTCGCGGATTTGTTCCCATAACCGCTGCCCGATCTTGTAGGACGGGGCCTGCCCTGGCCAGCCCAGGTACCGGTTGAACTCGAAGTCCAGTGAACCCTCAGTGATGGCGATGTTCCGCTTGAGGAATTCGTACCCCTTGTCGGGGGTCCAGGTGCCGGCGCCCCAGCGCTCGGGGACCTCAAGTTCCAGGTGGACCCCGATGTCGAAGACCACCCGCGCTGCACGCATCCGCTGCGCGTCGAGCATGCCCAGCCGTTCGCCGGGATGGCTGAGGTACCCCAGTTCCTGCATCAGCCGCTCGGCGTACAGGGCCCAGCCCTCACCGTGACCGGACACCCAGACGGCGTTGCGGCGCCAGTTATTGAGCAGTCCGCGCTGCATGGTAGCGGTGGCGATCTGCAGGTGATGGCCGGGAACGCCTTCATGGTAGACCGTCGTGGTTTCCTTCCACGTGGTGAAAAAGTCTTCACCCTCGGGGACCGACCACCACATGCGGCCCGGACGGGAAAAGTCGTCGCTGGGCCCCGTGTAATAAATGACGCCCTCATGGGTGGGGGCGATCCTGCACTCAAGGGTGCGCATGATGTCGGGGATATCGAAGTGGACCCCGGCCAGTTCGGCGACAGCCTTGTCCGAAAGCTGCTGCATCCAGGACTGTAACGCGTTCGCCCCCCGCAACTGCAGGTCGGGCGACTCATCGAGGATTCTCATCGCCTCTTCGATCGACGCGCCCGGCTTGATCTCGCCGGCTACCGCCTCCTGCTCGGCGATCACCCGGTCCAGTTCTTCGACCCCCCATTGGTAGGTTTCCTCGAGGTCGATGACGGCGCCCAGGAACCGGCGCGACATCAGGGCGTAGTGCTCACGGCCGACCGCATCCTTGGCCGGCGCCGCAGGCAGCAGGTCCTCCTGCAGGAAAGCGCCCAGCCGCAGGTAGGCGGCGCGGGCCGCAGCTGATCCCGCGACGAGGTCCCGACGCACCCGCTCCGGCAGGCTGCCCCCGTCAATGGATGCGGTCGAGACAAAATCGTCGAAGAAGCCGCCGTCGTCGGCGTACTTCGTAGTCTGGTCGATCACAATCCGGATCTGGCGTTCGGCGGCGACGAGGCCGCGATCCCTGCCGGACCGCAGGGAGACAATGTACCCGGCGAGGGCATCCGGGATGTTGTGGAGGCGACCGGCGATGTGGGCCCACTGGTCGGCGGTGTCGGTCGGCATCAGGTCGAAGATCATCCTGATTTCCTGGGCCGGCGAGGCGAGGTTGTTCAGGTCAGCGAGGTTCATTCCGGTGTCATGGATCTCGAGTTCCAGCCCGAGGCGCTCCTGCATGGCGTCCAGGGTGACCCGGTCGACGTCGTCGGCGGGTTCCAGATCGGCCAGCCGGCCGAGGGTTTCCCTGGTGGCCTCGGCCAAGGCGTTAAGGCCGGCAGGTGAATAATCGCGGTACTCGGTTTCGTGGCCCGGGAAGCCCAACTCGGTGGCGAAGCCCGGGTCGAGGCGTAACAGGGTCTCGGTGTAGGCATCGGCGACGGCGTCGATGGCTGTCTTCGCGCGGGTAGGGAGCTGCGACGACGGGTGACTGTCTGTGGCGGGAGTCTCAGTATTCACAGGACGAGCCTAACCGGTTTGCCGCCCTCGATGGTTGCTTTGAGCCACATTGGTCGACTGTAACCGGATTGTGCTCCGGGTGACCCTCCATAGGTCCGGCTGGGGAACTACGGTGGGAGGTGTGGCACCCGCGCACATCGTCGTGGAGGAGGAAGACCGTGGCGGAACCCCGCAGGATGGCCTTAACCGCGTGGATGGCTACCGCAGCCTTGACCCTGGGAGCCTGTGCGGCGGCGACCCCCGAGGTGCTGAGGGCGGAGAACGTCGAGCGGACCGTGGCGAAGGTGGACGACTATCCGGAGGCGGTGGCTAACCTGCTGGACTCGTCATTCCGCTTGGGCGCGGTCATGCTTGCGGGTGCCGAACCGAACGAAAACGCTGTCACGAGCCCGGTCAGTGCCCTCTACGCGCTCTCGATGCTGCGCACCGGCGCGGCGACGACGACGGCGGCCGAAATGGACGAAGTGCTCGGCCTTCCTCCCGAGAATCGCGACGAGGCAATGAACGCGTTACTCGCCGTGTGGCAGGAGCACGACGTCGACCCGGGTGCGGTCGACGAGGATGAGCCGCCCGAAGACCCCGTGCTGCACCTGGCGAACGGAATGTTTGTTGATCGGGGTCTTCCAGTGGGCGAGGGCTTTCTCGCCACGCTGGCGTCCCAGTACGGCTCGGGCGTGTATCCGGTGGACTACAGCGATAGGTCAACCGGGGAGGCCATCAATTCCTGGCTCGGCGAGCACACCGGTGGACGAATTACCAAGGGGCCGGTTGACTACGATCCGGACACCGTTCTGAGCCTGCTCAACACTGTGTACTTCGCCGCCGCGTGGGAAACGCCTTTTGATCCGCTCGACACCGCGCCGGGCGCGTTCAACCTCGCCGACGGCGGGACCATCACCACCGACCTGATGCGTCAGACGTCGTCAGCTAACTATGCCTCGGGCGACGGCTGGTCCGCCGTGGATCTGCCCTATAACGAGGGGTTCCACCTGCGCCTGATTCTCCCGGACGAGGGAGAGTCGCCGGTCATGAACGCCGACCAGCTGGCTGACGTCCGGGTGGGAATGGAGAGCGGAACATCGGTCAGCGTCGGACTGGTGCTGCCTAAATGGGACCACCAGTACTTCCAGGATCTGCTCCCTCTCCTGACCAACATGGGCCTGACCGAGACGATGGGCCCGGCACCGGATTTCAGCCCCATCAGCGCCGGTCTCTTTGTCTCCGGAGCGGCTCAGGACGCCAACATCACTGTGGCCGAGAAGGGCACCGTCGCCGCCGTGGCCACGCAGATCACGATGAGCGAATCGGGGCCCCCGATGCCCGACGTCGAACTCGTCTTTGACCGGCCGTTCCAGTACCAGATCCTCCACGAGGAGACCGGCATGCCCCTGTTCATGGGGATGGTCATGGATCCCCGCTGACCTGCTAGCGGACGCTGCGCCGCCACGACCCCGGACCGGGCCTCGGCGCGAGGCGCAATTGCTTCCGACGTGCCCAGGTGCGCTGCGTCGTCGTCGTCAGGTCGGGCTCCGTTGAACCTTCCGAGAGGGCGACGACGACGGCGGTCAGCGCGGCCAGTTCCTCGGGCGTCGGGGTGCCGCGAACCACTGTCAACGAGGGCTGGCGGGGAGCCGAGGAGTCGTCGTCGGCGGCGTCCTCAGCCTGGGTCGGGGCGATGGTCACAGTGGGATGTTCCCGTGCTTTTTGGCAGGATTGGAGGCTCGTTTATCGCGCAGGGCCCGCAGCCCCCGGACAATCTGCCGCCGGGTGTCCGACGGCGCTATCACCGCATCGATGTAGCCGAGCTGAGCGGCCTGGTACGGGTTGAGGAGCTCCTCTTCATACTGGGTGATCACTTCGGCGCGGGCCGCATCGACGTCGCCGCCGGCGTCGGCCACTGCTTTGAGGTGCCCGCGGTACAGGATGTTCACCGCACCCTGTGCGCCCATGACGCCGATTTGCGCCGTGGGCCAGGCCAGGTTCAGGTCAGCGCCGAGCTTTTTGGAACCCATCACGATATAGGCGCCGCCGTAAGCCTTGCGGGTGATGACGGTGAGTTTGGGGACCGTCGCCTCGGCGTACGCGTACAGGAGTTTGGCGCCCCGGCGGATGATGCCGTTGAACTCCTGGTCCTTGCCCGGGAGGAAGCCGGGGACGTCCACGAGGGTCAGGATGGGGATGTTGAACGCATCGCAGTTGCGCACAAAACGGGCGGCCTTCTCGGAGGCAGCGATATCGAGGGTGCCAGCGAATTGCAGCGGCTGGTTGGCGACGATGCCGACCGTGTGGCCCTCCACCCGGGCGTAGCCGATCATCACGTTGGGTGCGTAGAGGGATTGCATCTCGAGGAAGTGGCCGTCGTCGACGACTGCCGAGATCACTGTGCGCATGTCGTACGGCTGGTTCGCCGAGTCGGGGATCAGGGCGTCGAGTTCTCCATCCTCGACGGTGAGGTCCAACTGCTCGACGAAGTCGGTGAGCGGCGCCTCGGCCAGGTTATTGGAGGGAAGGAAATCGAGCAGTTCGCGGACGAACCCGATGGCGTCGCGTTCATCCGAGGCGAGGTAGGCGGAGGTGCCGGTGGTGGAGTTGTGTTGCCGGGCACCGCCAAGCGTCTCCATGTCGACGTCCTCGCCGGTGACGGTCTTGATCACGTCGGGACCGGTGATGAACATGTGCGAGGTCTTGTCCACCATCACCACGTAGTCGGTCAGGGCGGGGGAGTACGCAGCACCGCCAGCGCAGGGGCCCATAATCAGGGAGATCTGCGGGATGACTCCCGAGGCGTGCACGTTGTTCCTGAAGATGTCGGCGAACATCGCCAGCGACGAGACACCCTCCTGGATCCGCGCCCCACCACCATCATTAATGCCAACCATCGGGCAGCCATTGCGGAGCGCGAATTCCTGCACCTTGACGATCTTCTCGCCGTTCACCTGGCTCAGCGACCCGCCATACACGGAGAAGTCCTGGCTATAGACGGCGATCTGGCGGCCCTCGACCGTTGCATAGCCCGAGACGACGCCGTCGCCCAGAGGTTTTTTCGCCTCCATTCCGAAGGCCGTGGAGCGGTGGACGGCCAGTGCATCAAACTCGACGAACGACCCGGGATCAACCAGCAGATCGATTCGCTCACGAGCCGTGTTCTTCCCACGCGCATGCTGCCTCGCCACGGATTCAGGCCCGGACGGCTGCTGAGCCAATCCCTCCCGGCGGCGAAAATCAGCGAGCTTCCCCGCGGTCGTGGTGAGGTCGATCGTTTGGTCCTGCTCGACCAAAGGTACTGAGCCAGTCTGCATTGAGTCTCCGGGTTGGCGGTGAACGGGCCATTGTCGGGGTTAAGTAGGTTACCCACAAAGCGCCCGGCGTTTCTCCCAGTCTAGTGAGGGTTAAGGCCCTCACCACTGTAGGACACCTACAATTTCCCGCCCGCCGGGTTAGCCCTCCACCGCATGTTACCGGCGGGTAACAATTAGGGTCCGGGGGCATCCGTCCCACTATTCTTACTTCATGACAGCCAGCAATGACGCCCTACGTCAGTCCAGTCCGGCTACCCTCGCGGGTCGCACCATCCTGATGTCCGGCGGCAGCCGTGGGATCGGCCTTGCAATCGCAATGCGCGCCGCGCGCGACGGCGCCAACATCGCCCTGATGGCCAAAACGGGCGAGCCACACCCCAAACTCGACGGCACAGTCTTCACCGCCGCCGGGCAGATCCGCGACGCGGGAGGCAACGCCCTCCCAATCGTCGGCGATGTGAGGAACGACGACGACGTCGCCGCCGTGGTCGCCGCGGCCACGGCCGAGTTCGGTGGGATCGACGTCGTCGTCAATAACGCTTCGGCAATCGATCTCTCACCCACCCGCGACGTCAGCATGAAGCGCTACGACCTGATGGCCGATATCAACGTCCGGGGCACGTTCCTTCTCAGCAAACTCTCGCTGGAGGCTCTGCTGGCCTCAAACAACCCGCATATTCTGACCCTGTCGCCGCCGCTCAACCTGGAGCCGCGCTGGGCGGGCACCCATCTGGCCTACACCATGGCAAAGTACGGCATGAGCCTGACGACGCTTGGGCTGGCTGAGGAGTTCCGGGCAGCAGGAATCGCAGTCAACTCACTCTGGCCGCAGACCCTGATTGACACTGCAGCGATCAGGAACCTGCCTGGTGGGGAGCAGATCGTACACGGCGCGAGAAGTGCCGAGATCGTGGCCGATGCCGCCCACGCCATCCTGGTCCGCCCGTCCCGCTCCTGCACGGGCAATTTCTTCACCGATGAAGGGGTGCTGCGCGAGGAAGGCGTCACCGACTTCACCGGCTATAGTCTCGGTGCTGCCGAGGATCAGTTGGTCCCCGACATTTTCCTCTAGCCTGACCGCCCCTGACGGCGGAGGGCGGTAGCGACCTTTGCCACAATCCAGCCGCTGCCTTGGCGCAGATCGAGTTTGTTCAGCTTGACCTGCGCCCAGCCGAGCTCGGCGGCCCAGGCATCCCGACGCGTCGGCTGACTGTTGTCCGGGCGTCAGGTGGTGGGCGCCGTCGTACTCAATGCAGGTCTTGTACTTCTCACACGCGAGATCGGACCAGAAGGCAACACCGCCCGTCGAGTCCTGCACTGGCCAATCGACGTTGAAGTCGGGAAGTCCGGCATCCTCGGCCATCAACCTCACCAGGGTCTCCGGCGGCGAATCGACGCCGACCCGCAGCCTGGCGAATGCCGCCCGCGCGGACCGTATTCCGCGCGTGCTGCGGCGGTGCTCGAGGTACGGCTCCAGGTCTGCCAGCAGGACGATGGCGCGCTTTGTCTCACCGAATGACCGCTGGTGGGAGCACACCAGGAAATCCCCGGCACAGACAAGGTGCTCGTGGCTGAGGAGGCCCGCAAGATCGAGCCAGGTCCGCACCGGTGAGGTCAGTGCTACGCCATGGAGTTCGACGACATCTCCGGGCTGAACCGCAAGCCGGTGCCCGGCCACTCCGCGCCGGCGCGGCCCGGAGCCACCCATCGTGCGAGACAGGTGGATGACCGGTTCGGTAGCGCACCATCGAGGGAGGGGGATTCCATGAATCGCAGCGGCGGTCGTATGACTGATGAAGGAGCCGGTACTCAGCTCGGTATAGGGACGGCACCAGTCCAGCATGCTTTGGCTGGATTGGCGGGGCACCCGGATGCCCCGGATGGGAAGGCTCAGGTCGCTGGCCCGGGTGCGGCTCCGCGGAACCCCGATGGCCGTAGCCGCGTTCGTGGTGAAGGACCGCCCTTCGAGGGGGTCTGGAAGCTTCATCCGCCGTGTCATTGCTCCATTGGACAGCAATGTGGCCGACCGTGTGCGGGTTATCCACAGGTAGGGAACAATTGTGCAGCTGTGGTCGGTGGCTCGGTCAGACGTCGTCCCTGCCCGCCACCATTTGCGCAGCTGTGGCGGGTTCAGAGTCCGTCGAAAGGGGCGCCGGGAAACTTCTGCGCACGTGTGGCGGGTCGGAGCGCCTCGCACCCGCCAATGCTGCACA
Source organism: Arthrobacter glycogeni (assembly GCF_054511155.1). Lineage (NCBI taxonomy): Bacteria > Bacillati > Actinomycetota > Actinomycetes > Micrococcales > Micrococcaceae > Arthrobacter > Arthrobacter glycogeni. The sequence goes on from NZ_JBTNDE010000028.1 coordinate 20,426, forward strand.
AATGTTTTGGGAGACCCGCCACAGCTGCGCACAACACGGCCGCATGCCAGGCCAAAGCCACGCTGGGTAAGATCAATCCATGACTTCCCGCTATTCCAGCCTCGAACGCCCCGGATTGGATGAAGCGGCGCTCCGGGACGCCCTCTGCGCACCCAAGGGACTTTACGGGCGTCTTGATGTAGTCGCCGAGACCGGATCCACCAACACTGACCTCGCGACCCACGCAGCGACCCACCCCGGAGACTGGCCGGACCTCAGTGTCCTCACAGCCGAGCAGCAGAGCGCCGGACGCGGCCGGCTGGGCCGCACCTGGATTGCACCCGAACGCTCGTCGCTGATCCTCAGCATCCTGCTCCGGCCCCACAACCCGCAGGGCCGCCCGCTGCCGACGCACAGCTACTCCTGGCTTTCCTTGCTCGCCGCGCTCGCCCTCGCAGAGAGCATCGAGGAGCGCACCGAGATCAGCCCCCAACTCAAGTGGCCCAACGACGTCCTCGTCGACGGGCGCAAGCTGGCCGGGGTGCTGGCGCAGCTGGTCGCCGGCACCAACGAGGGGCCCGCTGCCGTCGTCGTCGGGGTAGGTGCCAATGTGTCTCTCACCGATCAGGAGCTGCCGGTGCCCACCGCCACCAGTCTGTTGCTCGAATACGCCACCACCACCGACCGCAATGTGCTGCTGCGTGCGTTCCTACGCCGGTTTGCGGACCACTATGCCGCCTTCCGGGCTGTCGACGGCGACGCCCGTTGCGACTGGGCTGACGGCACCACTCTCGCGCAGCGGGTCGGTAACCGGATGGTCACGCTCGGCCAGGATGTCCGGGTGGAGCTACCAGGTGGCGTTGAACTGCTCGGGCGGGCACTTGGCCTCGACGAGCATGGCGCACTTCTGGTCCGCGACTATGACGACGAACGGCACACGGTCACGGCTGGCGACGTCGTGCACTTGCGACCGGTTCCCTGACATGGGCGGCTGAGCAGCTGTGCGTATGAAGCTAGCGCCGGGAGAGCACGTCATTGTGCGGACCCGAGCCCATCCACGGTCGCTCCTGTTGCCCTTCGTCGGAGCGTTGGTGGTGCTTGCGGCGTCGGGCTTTGGGCTCGGCCTGCTGAGCCGGGATGGCCTCCCGACGGCCATCGTCGACTGGATGCCGCTGCTGGTGGTCTTACTCCTGGCGGTGGCGGCACTGATCCTGCTGCGGATCTTTGTGCGGCCGATGGTGAAGTGGTGGGGCATGCGCTATATCTTGACCAGTCGGCGGTTTATCAAACGGCACGGCATCGCCACCCGGCGGGAGCACGAGCTAGTGCTTGCCAGCATCTACCAACTGGACACCGGCCAGACGCTACTGCAGCGGTCAACCGGCAGCGGAACTCTGACCGTGGACCTGGGTCGCGACCGTACGGTGGTCTACCCGGATGTGCCGCGGGTGCACACCTTCAAGGAGTTTATGCTCGAGGCGATCGGGGACCTCCCCCTGACCGTCATGTTTGATGGTGTAGACATGGAAGCTGACCCGGTGCACGACCTTGAGGGGTAGTGATCACCGGCGAGACCACGGACGAGACCACGGACGAGACCACGGACGGGAGAGGAGCGATAATGACTGCCGACGACCAGTCCGACACCGGCCAGGACGCGCTGACGCCTGCCCCTGCCCTGCAGCCGCAGCAGGTGGAAACTTCGACCTCGGACGATGAGCTCGTCGCGCACCCCGAGCTCACCCGCGAAGCAATCCGGGATTTGGAGATCGAGTTGCTGGGCGCTGAGCGTACGCTGCGACGCCGGGATGTCGCCGCCCGCGCGGGCGTCTCATTGCTTTCCGCCCGGAAGCTGTGGCGGGCCATGGGGTTCCCCAACATTTCCGATGAGGACGTTGCCTTCACTGAGAAGGACAAGGACGCACTGATCACCATCATCGAGCTGGTCCGGAGCGAGAAGGTCTCCGAGAACGCTGCCATTTCCATCACCCGCGCCATCGGCCAGATGACCGACCGGATGGTGGTCTGGCAGATCGAAGCTCTGGTCGAAGAGATGGTCGCCCAACGGGAAATTCCTGACGCAGCCGCCCGGAAGGCATTGGTCGCTGAACTCCCTGACTTGATCGAGCCCCTCGAGAAAACCCTCGTCTACGCCTGGCGCCGACAACTCAACGCCGCCGTGCAGCGGCTCGCGTTGCGTGCTGAATCGGGACTGCAGGCCAGCGCCGAGGGCAGGGTGGGCGATGAGGACGACGCCCCGTTACCCTTGGCCCGCGCCGTCGGTTTCGCCGATCTGGTGTCCTATACGAGCCTGTCCCGGCAGATGAACGAGCGCACCCTCGCGCACTTGGTGCAGCGCTTTGAGAATGTATGCGCCGAGATCATCTCGGTGGGCGGCGGCCGGCTGGTCAAGACCATCGGTGATGAAGTGCTGTATATCGCCGAGTCTCCGGAGGCGGGTGCCGAGATTTCGCTGGCTCTGGCGAAGGCGTTCACCGAGGATGACCTGCTGCCGTCGGCACGGGTCTCGTTGGTGTGGGGGAGGATACTGTCCCGGCTGGGTGACATCTACGGGCCGACAGTGAATCTTGCCTCCCGCCTGACCTCCCTGGCCGAACCCGGGACCGTGCTGATCGACGCGTCAACGGCGGCCACTCTGCGAGACAACGACCGTTTCGTCCTGATCCCGCACAGCGCACGCACTATCAGGGGCTTTGGCGAGGTGCACCCGGTCACGCTGGCCCGCGGCACCGGTACCGGCCTGATCCTCGACTAGCTCCGCAGCGCACCGGAGGATGGGCAAGGGCAGCGAGTGAGGGTCGGCTAGGGTAGCCAAGTAACCATGTGACACATCGCATTCACGGCAGCTAGGTGGCAGGCGCAGATGACAACCGACAAGACACCGGCTCCCGGACTCGACCTCACGGTGAGCTGCGGGTACGCATCGGACTTGGGGTTGCGCCGCGAACACAACGAGGATTCGCTGGTCGCTGCCGACCCCCTCTTCGCTGTCGCCGATGGCATGGGTGGTCATGAGGCAGGGGAGGTGGCCAGCAGCATCTGCATTCGCACACTGATGCAGAGCCGGGTCGCAGGGCGGCCCCTGCCCGAACTTGATCCCGAGGAACTGCAGGAGCTCCTCGTCACCGCAGACGAGCGGATCCGCGCCGAAACCGGCGGGCGTGCGGGCACCACCCTCAGCGGAACCGTCCTGGTGCAGGACGGCGGTGTCCCTTACTGGCTTGTCTTCAATGTGGGAGATTCCCGCACCTACCGTCTCAGTGAGGGCGGGCTGGAACAAATCACCATCGACCATTCCGAGGTTCAGGAGCTCGTGGACTTCGGCCGCATCACCCCCGAAGAAGCATTGACGCATCCGCGCCGTCATGTGGTGACCCGCGCTCTGGGGACGGGGACCGACATCGACGCCGATTTCTGGCTGCTTTCCGCCGCCGTCGGCGACCGGATCCTGGTCTGCTCCGACGGCCTGATTAACGAGGTGGGCGACGAACAGATTTTCGATCTACTCACCACCCTCGCTCACCCCCAGGATGCTACCGACGCCCTGGTGCAGGCAGCGCTTCGCGCGGGCGGCAGAGACAACATTTCGGTGATCGTGGTGGACATCAGCGGAGGCACACCGGGTCTTTTGACGACGGAGACACAAGGCCGCTAACGTCGTCGCCCGGGAAGCGTTGCCCGGGAAGCGGAGGACGCCGGGGTGGGTTTTCGGCGGCGGGCTGACGGGCTTTGAGGAGTGAGCGTGGTCGTACCGACGTCTCAGTGAGCAAACCAGACCCATGGGGTCAACCCAGGCATCGCGGCGGGAAATATCCAACCCCGATGCCCAGGTTGCTCACCGGGCCAGCGACGTAGAGCCGGTTGGCCTCTTGACGCACCTGCTAGCCTCCAATCATGGGGGACGATGCAGCACAATTCATGCGGGACTTCGGCGCGATGGTCCAGTTGGTGCAGGAGGCACAACCGGTTTCGCCGCGCGGACGGGAGCTCCTCGACACATTGACCGCGCATCTCGGCGTCGAGCCGTCGACACTTCCCGTCGTCGTCGAGGAGGTGTCGCCTCACCGCTTCGTGGATGCGGACATCGTCCTCGCCTCCCTCACGGGCGCCGAGGGACGGCTCGTGGGTATTGGCGGCGGCGATCAGCGGCACCACATGACGTTGAGCGACATGCTCCAGCACTCCGAGCTGTATCCGAGCTTTCCGCTGTCGCAGCCCGACTACACGAATCTCCCGGTCGGCCCGGATGTCCAGCGGCAGACGGTTGCGCTCGGCTTACACCTCTTCGAATACCAAGGTGCAGCGATGGCCATCCTGCAGCGCAAGGCCGAGCCGCAGTATGGCCGCTCAAGCGCCTCGCTGGAGGTCATCTGCGCGGATCCCGCCGCTACCAGAGACTTTCTCGCCGAATTCCGGCGTCGTGTCCAGAAGGAGAGTGTGCTGCAAGGCCAGATCCTGTCCTTCACCATCGAAGAGTTCGGGCCAAGTGCAGCCGGCGTGACCTTCCTCCGGCGGCCGCACCTGACCGAGGACGACATCATCCTGCCCGAGGGCCTGCTGGACAGAGTGAGCGAGCATGCCCTCGGCATCGCCGCGCACCGGGACGCGCTGGTCGCCGCGGGCCAGCACCTCAAACGCGGCATCCTTCTCTACGGCCCGCCCGGCACCGGAAAAACCCACACAGTCCGCTATCTGCTCAGCGCCAGCGAGGGGACAACACCGATCCTCCTGTCCGGTGGCACGCTCGCCCACGTCAGTGAGGCGGCCCGAATGGCGCGGGCATTGCAACCCTCCATCGTCGTCCTCGAGGACTGTGATCTGATCGCCGAGGACCGGAGCTTTGGGCACGGCCCGCAGCCGCTGCTCTTCGAAGTGCTCGACGCGATGGACGGACTCGACGACGACGCCGACGTCACCTTCGTCCTCACCACCAACCGGGTGGACATGCTCGAGCGGGCGCTCGCTCAGCGCCCCGGCCGCGTTGACCTCGCCATCGAAATACCCCTTCCCAGCGGACGCGAGCGAGCAGCGCTGCTCAGGCTGTATGCACCTGAGGGGACGTTCAGCCCCGACGCTATCGTGTCGGCCGCTGAGGAGACTGAAGGATCAACGGCATCCTTCACCAAAGAACTGGTCCGGCGAGCGGTCCTGACGGCAGCGTCAGCGGGTGTACCGGTCGGTGATAGCCACCTGCAGCGCGCGGTGACTGAGCTGATGTCGGACGGCGCCACCCTGACGAGAAGCCTGCTCGGTAGCAACGGGCCGTCGGTTGGCGCAGACCCCGAATCCGGTCACGGATCCTTCGGGTACTTTCCCGAGGTCGACCACTCTTCCGGGGGCTATGTTTCGCCTTACCGGTCCACGACGTCGGTGTCCTTCGACAGTCCACCGCCCGACCCAGCCGACGAGGACCGCACCTAGTGCCCAGACCCATCCGGATCGAGTCAACAGATATGACCGATCACCAGCGAGTATTCGGCTATTGGTGCTGACTCGATCTGTTGTGGAGGGGGGCGGACGATAGGGTGTGGGACATGTATCTGGAGAACATCGTGATTGACGCGGCCGAGCCGCAGCGGCTGGGCAGGTTCTGGGAGGCAGCGCTCGACGGCGACCGCCTTACCGATGAGGCCGGGATCTTCGAGACCCGGCTCTCCCTTGACGGCGGACCCGCGCTCGACCTGTGCTTCCAGCGAGCGACCGAGCTGCCAGCGGCGGAGCCCCGGATTCACTTTGATCTACTGGGCGCGGAGCGCCAGATAGACGTCGTCGAGCGGCTGCTAGGACTCGGCGCCCGACATCTCGATATCGGTCAGATCGGCGTTCCATGGACGGTGCTCGCCGATCCGGAAGGTAACGCGTTCTGCGTGGTGAACGATCGGGCAGCGTATCTCGGTACTGGACCGATCGCTGCACTCCTCATCGATTCCGCTGACCCGGACCGGGACGCGCAGTTCTGGTCGTGGCTTACGGAATGGCCGCAACAGGCTCGAGCGCCAGGGATTTTGCGCCACCCCTCGCGGCGGGGTCCCCTGCTGGAGTTTTGCCCCGAGCCGGCACCCAAGGGCGCCACGAAGAACCAACTCCATCTCGATATCCGGCTTGAGGCTGGAGATGATCCCGACGACGTCGCCGCGGCTATCACCGAGCGCGGTGGTCACGAGCTCCACCCGGCCTGGGGGGATTTGCCGTGGCGGATTTACGCGGATCCTTCGCGTAACGAGTTTTGCGTGCTACCCATCCGACCGGGAGACACCGAGAACCCAGCGATGAATGAGATGGGGATTGATGTGCGGCTGGTGCCTCCGCTCGACCCCGCAACCACTCCACCGGATCCGCGGGTGCGTGAACGGCCTGCCCGGACGGGACCCTCGTCTCGGGTCACTACATCCAATGGAACGGGCACTTCTACGAGGGTTACTCGATCGGAACCGATCTGTGGATTCGTCACCGCGTCAAGGGTGCTTTGTCAGCAGAGTGAATCGCGATTCCAGGCTCCTACAACGAAACATCCGGGAGAAGGACCTTTCGGCGAAAGGTCCCGAGAAGCGAAGTGGAGCGGTACGTCCGGATCCACGCCTCAGGGACCTGGCGAGGACAGCAGATCGGCATCGAACAGTACATCGACAATGGGACGGTGGCCGTCAGGGGCGGGTACTCCCCGGAGATGATCCAGTTAATCGAGACCGGGGCCGCTCCCCAGCTTGAAGTATCTGAAGCGGGTCGTGCCGGCGTTACCGGGTTTCTGCCCTGGTCCGAGATATCCAACCTCGGCACCGAGATGGTCGACCTGCCCCTGCCTGAGGCTTGAAGTGACGAGATTGCGGTTGGTGCCCCCTTTGGACCCCGAAAACATCCCCCCGGACCTTCCTGGGCTCGAGTGGTACATAGCCTGCCCTGATGGCACCCTCATTTCGGGTGTCTACATCAAATGGCAGGGCAGTTATTACAGCGGCTACTCAATCGGTACCGACATGTGGATCGAGGACCGGGTCAAGGGTGACTTGCCTTGGGAATGGATACCAATTCCCGGCACTTTCCATGAAGGGTCGGAGCGGTCGAGTTTTCGCCGATATATTCCGATGGACGAGGTGGAGCGGTTCGTGAGCCTCCGCTCCACCGGGATCTGGAAGGGACTCGAGTTCGAGGTTATTGCATATTCTGAAGACGGCATTGTCGCCGTCCACGGGGGATATTCTCCAGTCATGATTGAACTGCTGAAGTCCGGTTGCGCTCCTCAGCTGGAAGTGCTTGAATCGGGGCGCGCGGGCGTTATTGGCGACCTTCCGTGGGCGGAGATGTCCAACTTCCGCACCGAAATGACTGACGTGCCGCTGCCCAAGGCCTAGGGTCTTGGCAACAGCTGGTCCCGAGTTAGATCTGGGTCCTACACCCGGACACCCCACAACCAAAAGATTTACGGTGATCTTTCAGAAGGCCCTCAGCCTGGCGCACGGGGTGGCTTCCCCGGATCACCCTGGGATTCCAACGCCACCCATTTCGATGTCCTCCGCTTCGCCGAGCCGCCAGCTGTGTACGTACATACCCCGATGGCGCCCGACTTTGTCGACCGTCCTCCGGTTACGGGTAACGGCTCCGCGCTGGATGACGGCGGGGTGGTGCCTCAGTACTTCCTCGACGAGGTGAGGATTCCTCCCGCCGCCGAGCTCTGGCGGGCGGGCCGCGAGGGACGGGAGCAACTGATCACTGTGTACCGGGATGTGGCCAACGGGTGGGCTGTGGTCGAGGGATCCGGGCTAGCCAGCCCCGCCCCCACCGTGCCGGACGTTATCATCGGCTGGGTGGCGGTCTGGGACGGGTTCCGGTTCAGCGCCGATCTGGTCAAGGACAACACCGCCGTGATCCTCGTGGCAACCAGCCAGCCACCCGCGGAGATGGAAGGATTCACCCAGACTGACCGCGGCTGCTGGGCGAAGGAAGTTCCGGTCGCGGAACTCGACAAGCTATTCGAACTGAACTCGACCTGCCGCTGGAACGGCCATCCGTTCAGGATTACTGCTGTGGCCTACGACGGCGACGCCCGCCTGTTCCGTCTCTTCTACACCGGCCACAACGCCGACACCGCCGAATCATTGCGCCTCAACAAGGCCGACGCCGGCGTGTACTGGACGGTGGTCCCCGAATCCGAGGTCACCGATGTCGAGCTGATTCAGAACACGCTGAAGGACCTTCGGGTCGGCTCCTGGCCGCCTAACACGCATCGGGTCGGGGACTGAGGCAAGATAGGACTGTGGCCAGAACAACTGACAAATCGGGTATCGAACTCACTCCGGACCAGACGCCGGTCGATTCCCTGCGGGAGGAATACGATTCCCTGGCGGAGGAGGTGCGCCGGCATCGGTTTGCCTACTACAACGAGAACGCGCCAACGATCTCCGACGCGCAGTTTGATGAGCTGTTCCGGCGGTTGGAGAAGATCGAGGCACTGCACCCGGAGCTGATCGCCAACGATTCACCCACCCAGGAGGTCGGCGGCGACGCCTCCTCGGCGTTCGCCGCCGTCGACCACCTACAGCGCATGTACAGCCTGGAGGACGTCTTCTCCCTGGACGAGTTGGACGTCTGGGTGAGCCGGGCCGCCGCGAGCGTCGAGTCCGTCAGCCCGGGCAGCACCATCAAGTGGTTGACCGAGCTGAAGATCGACGGGCTGGCCGTCAACCTGCTGTACCGGAACGGTGAACTGGTGCGGGCGGCGACCCGCGGCGACGGCGCCACCGGTGAGGACATCACCCACAACGTCCTCACCATCAAGTCGATCCCCAGGACCCTCGCCGGGACGGGCCATCCCGCCGAAATGGAGGTGCGCGGCGAAGTGTTCTTCCCGTCTGCTGCCTTTGCCCAGCTCAACGAACGGATGGTCGCCGCCGGGAAGGCGCCGTTCGCCAACCCCCGCAACGGGGCAGCTGGATCCCTGCGCCAGAAGGACCCTGCGCTCACGGCCGAGCGGCCGCTGGACATGTACGTGCACGGGATCGGCGTCCGCGAGGGCCTCACAGCCCAGTCCCAATCGGAAACCTACGGGCTCCTTAAGGAATGGGGCCTTCCTACCTCCCCGTACTATAAGGTGCTCGACGACGCCGCGGCGGTGGTGGACTTCATCGAGCACTACGGCAAACACCGGCATGACCTGTTCCACGAGATCGACGGCATAGTCGTGAAAGTGGACGACTTCGGCCTGCAGCGGGCACTGGGCCACACTTCCCGGGTGCCCCGCTGGTCGGTGGCCTTCAAATATCCGCCGGAAGAGGTCAACACCCGGCTGCTGGATATCCGCGTGAACGTGGGCCGCACCGGCCGGGTCACACCGTTTGGGCTCATGGAGCCGGTCAAGGTGGCCGGGTCCACCGTCGAGATGGCCACCCTACACAACCAGGATGTGGTGAAGGCCAAGGGTGTCCTGATCGGCGACATGGTGGTGCTCCGCAAGGCCGGTGACGTGATCCCGGAAATTGTGGGCCCCGTCGTCGCACTGCGTGACGGCACCGAACGCGAATTCGTTATGCCCACCGAATGCCCCTCCTGCGGCACGCCCCTCGCGCCGGCGAAGGATGGCGACGTCGACATTCGCTGCCCCAATGCCCGGTCCTGCCCCTCGCAGCTGCGGGAACGGGTCTTCCACCTGGCCGGCCGTGGCGGGTTCGACATCGAGGCCCTGGGCTGGGAGGCGGCAATTGCCCTGACCCAGCCCGCCGACCCAGTCGACCCGCCGCTGACGTCCGAAGCACAGCTGTTTGACCTTACCCCCGAGGCGCTCGCCGACGTGCGGATCCTCCGCGACAAGCGGGTCAAGGGTGAGGTGATGGGCAAGGAACTGGTGCCCTACTTCTACACCAAGGGCACCGCCAAGAAGCCGTCCGAGCCCAGCGCCAACACCCGCCGGCTGTTCACCGAACTGGAGAAGGCGAAGCTGCAGCCGCTCTGGCGGGTGCTGGTCGCCCTCTCGGTCAGGCATGTCGGACCCACCGCCTCGCGAGCCCTGGCCACCGCGTTCGGGTCAATGGAACGGATCCGCGCAGCGTCCGAGGATGAGCTCGCTCACGTCGACGGCGTCGGCCCCACCATCGCCGCCGCACTCACCGAATGGTTCGCCGAGGACTGGCACCGGGAGATCGTCGACGCCTGGGCGGCGGCCGGCGTCAGGATGGAGGACGACGTCGACACCTCCATGCCACGCACGCTGGAGGGGGTGACCGTAGTCGTCACCGGCTCGCTGGAACACTACAGCCGGGATGAGGCGAAGGAGGCGATCATCCGACGGGGCGGTAAAGCATCGGGGTCGGTCTCGAAGAACACCCACTTTGTGGTCGCCGGGGAGAACGCCGGCACCAAACTGGATAAGGCTGAGGCCCTGGGGCTGACGGTGTTGGACGAGGACGGCTTCACCCGGCTACTCGAAGAGGGCCCCGAGTGAACGGGTCCGCGCTGGAACTGCTGCACCTGGCGAAGCAGGCGGCCTCCGCGGGAGCGGATGTGTTGGCGCGGCGCAGCGTCGAATCCCTCGAGGCGCAGAACAAGAGTTCGGACAGCGACTGGGTGACGGCGTTCGACCTGGCCGCCGAACGGGCGGTACGGAATGTGATTTCCCGCTCCCGGCCCCACGATGTGATCACCGGCGAGGAGCTGGGCACCACTGTGCCTGACCGAGCCTCGGGCGCCGGGCGGGTGCGCTGGTCGATCGACCCGCTGGACGGCACCACCAACTTCATCCGCAACATTGTCTACTACTGCACCTCGGTGGCGGCGATGGACGCCGACGGCCAGTGGCTTGCCGGGGTGGTGCACGCGCCCGCGCTGGACCGGGTGTACTGGGCGGCCAAGGGGCAGGGCGCCTGGCTGCGGGACCACGGCCGGGTAACCCGCCTCGACGGCGCCGACGTCGGGCGGAAGGGTGCGTTGCTGGGTACCGGTTTCAGTTACGACGCCGTTGTCCGGACCCAGCAGCTAGGGGAGTTGGGTGGGCTGCTGGACGGCTTCGGTGACGTCCGGCGGCTCGGCTCGGCGGCGCTTGACCTGTGTATGGTCGCCGACGGCACCCTCGACGGGTACGCCGAACGTGGCCTCAACGAACACGACTGGGCCGCCGGTGCGCTGATCGCGGAGGAGGCGGGCGCCACCGTGCTCCGCCCTCACCTCACCTCGGCGCTCGCCGGGGGACTGGACGAGGCCGAGCGGCTTGCCGCCGTGACCCTTGCAGGGGCACCCAGCTTTGTGCAGCGGGCGGCAGGGTTGCCCACTGGGATCATGGGGGCCGCTGAATGACAGCGAGCTGGCAGAAGGTCTTTTCAACCCTGTCCGCACCCCGGTTGCGCGAACTCTATGCCGCAGCGGTGCTGGGAGTCGAGACCGTCGCAACCGCCAGGGAACTCGACAAACTAGCGGACGCCGGGCTGCTCGGCGCCGATGGCACAGTCAACGCGGACCTGTTCCGGGAGGTCCTCGGCGCTGCATCGCGGGATAGGCCTCAGGGAGTGGACCGCTTCTTTGCCGACGGGCACCTCGACGGGCTGCCCCGAAATCCTGCCGAAAGGCGGGCGGTTCTCGAGCACCTGACTGAGCGGTTGATCCCGGCCGACCGGGAGCTGACGGAACGCGAGGTGAACCTGGTGCTATCGACGGTGACCCGGGACGTCCTTACCCTGCGTCGCGCACTGGTCGACTACGGCCACTTGGCCCGTCGCCCGGACGGCACCGGGTATCGTCGTGCAGGCGCGTCGGTGCTTGAGTAGTGCACGACGGTGTGCAGGACAGTGTGACGACGAGCTAGGGCGTGAAGCAAAATTGGAAGACAACGTTCCGACGTCGTACCCGCACGATTTCCCGATGAGGACTTGATGACCCCCCACGCTCCAGCCGACCTGACGATCCGCCCCGTGACGGAAGCGGACTACGACGACGTCCGCCGTATCACCTGCTCCGCCTACCTGGAGGCGGGATTCTTCGAGGCCTCCGACCACCCCTACATGCGGGTGCTGGCCGACGTCGAACACCGTGCCGAGCACGCCGAGATCTGGGTGGCGGAACGCGATGGGGTGGTGGTTGCCTCGGTGGCTATCACGTTCGAGGGGCAGCGGTACACCGACATCGCCGTCACCGGTGAGCTGGAGTTCAGGATGCTCGCCGTCGATCCATTGCTGCAGCGCGGCGGGGTGGGCCGGATCATGGTGGAGGCCATCATCGAGCATGCCAGGTCCCTGGACGGCATCTCGGCCGTCAGCCTGACCAGCGGCTCTGACATGACCCGCGCCCACGCCCTCTACCGTTCGCTGGGTTTTGTGCGGCAGCCCGAGCGGGACTGGTGGGTGCCCAATGAGGAGATTCTGCTCTGGGTGTTCCGGTTGGCCCTCTAAGCCCACCACCGCACAGGCGGTCGCGCTTACGGGCGCAGCATGACCTTACCTTTGCGACCTGCGACAAAGTTGGCTTTCGACGCCTCGTGCACCTGCTCGAGTGAATAGCGCTCCTCGATCGGGAAGGACAGGGTTCCGTCCTGCACCCTCATCAGAAGTTCACTGAACAGCTCACCGCGACGCTGCGATGGCAGTTCGCGCATCACTGTGCTGCCCCAGAAGCCCTTGACCGTCAAGTTCTTGAAGATGATAGCCCCGGAGTCGAGCGTCACGGTGCTTCCGCCCATTGCCCCGAACACCACGAGGGTGGCGTTTTCGCCAAGCTGGGAGAGAACAGCGTTGCTGGCTTCGCCGCCCACCGAATCCACGCCGGCGACGATCGTAGCGCCGCCGGTGAGCTCGACCACCCGCTCCTGCCAGCCCTCGTTTTCGGTCGAAACAATCCGCTCGATACCCTGCGCGGCAAGCTCATCGACTCCCGCATCACGACGTACCAGGCCGACGACGTTGATGCCACGGGTTGGAGCGAGTTGAGTCAGCAACCGGCCAACCGCGCCGTTCGCGGCATTCTGGATGATCCAGTCGCCCTCGGTGAGGTCGAGCCAGTCGAGGAGCGCGAGGGCTGAGAACGGCATGGCGACGAGCTGTGAGGCGACGTCGTCGGTAGCTTCATCGTCAACGGGAATCAGCCCCTGGGCCTGGGCGATAAAGTACTCAGCCCACACTCCGAAGGTGCCCCCGGTGGCGACCCGCTGGCCGACGGTGAGGTTTCCGACGTCGTCCCCCAGTGCGTCGATGACCCCTACTGCCTCGCTACCCGCCTGGGCGGGAAGCTCGGGCTTGAAGCCGTACGTTCCTCGAACCGTCCAGAGGTCGTGGTTATGGATGGGCGATAGCAGGGTGCGGACACGAACCTGGCCGGGGCCGGGCTCGGGAGTTGCAATGTCATCCACCTGCAGGACATCCCAGGGTTCCCCAAAGGTGTGCTGACGAATAGCGCGCATCGTTGCCTTCTTCCTTCTCCGTGTGGTTACCGGGACGATAACCACAGGGCAGGATGCGGTATTCCTGGTTCGCGGTTATGGGAAGGTCGACGGGGCTGTCAAAGTCGTCGGCACCAGCGATGTGGGGTTGGGAAGGGGAAAAACAATGAGCGTTGTGCCGGAGGGTGTTGAGACGCCGGAGGTAATGATCGACCGGGAGGTCCTGGTGCGCAATATCGACCGGATGGCCGCAGCGGTGCGGGAGAAGGGATTAGACCTGCGCCCCCATGTGAAGACCCATAAGCTCCCGCAGATTGCCGCCCTCCAGATCGCTGCGGGTGCGGTGGGGCTGACGGTGGCGACCATCGGGGAGGCCGAAGTCTTCGTGGAGCATGGTGCGACAGATCTTTTCATCGCCTACCCGTTGTGGGTTACTTCTCACCACGCCAGCCGTCTGGTTCGCCTCAGCACCGCGGCCCGCGTTTCGGTCGGTGCGGATTCGGTTGAGGCCGCGAGGGTGATGGGCACGACGTTGGCGGATGCCGCCAACCGGATCGAAATCCTGGTGGAGATTGACAGCGGTCATCACCGCAGCGGCGTCAGCCCAGCCGGTGCCGTGGAGATCGCCCGTGCTGCGGCTGGTGCTGGGCTGCGGGTGACGGGGGTCTTCACCTTCCCGGGGCACAGCTATGCGCCAGGGATGCCTGCTCGGGCAGCTGAACAGGAACAGCAGGCCCTTAGCGAAGCAACGGACCTGCTGAGGACTGCGGGTTTCGAGATCACCCGGATCAGTGGCGGATCCACCCCGACGGCGGTGCTCACCGGACCGGTGGCGGCAACATCATCGGCAACGTCGGCGGCAACAGAGGTCCGTCCCGGGGTGTACGTCTTCGGCGACGCTCAACAGTTGGAACTCGAACGGTGCACTCTCAGCGATATTGCCTTGACCATCGCGGCAACCGTTGTCAGTCGCCACGAGGGCGGCGCCGACGCGCCACGTCGACTGGTCCTCGACGCAGGCAGCAAGGTGATCGGCAGCGACCGCCCGGCCTGGACCACGGGGTTTGGGCGTCTCATGGATCATCCCGAGGCCCGTATCACAGCCCTTTCCGAGCACCACGCCACCGTCGTCTGGCCCGATGACAGCCCATTGCCAGCCCTGGGGGAGCGCCTGCGGGTGATTCCCAACCATGTGTGCCTGACCATGAACCTTGTGGATGAGGTCACGGTGCTGAGCCGCGGCGTCGTCGTCGACCATTGGAGTGTTGCAGCGCGCGGCAGGAACAAGTAGCCGGGGTGCCAGACCCAGCCATGTACAGCGTGGACTCCTGGGCGTACGGACATCGTTGGGTGCGCCGGTCGACGTCGTCACTGATGCCTTGAAGGTTGGTGCTCGCGAATATGCCGAAGATTACGCGCTGCCAATCGACGAGGCGGTGGACCGCTTGAGCCACCAGGAGGACCTGTCGGCGCTGCTGGGACGGATCAGTATGGTTGCCGGACCTCGGTTAGCGGGAGCATTCCTGCGGCATGAGCCCGCGTTTGGTGGTGTTGTGAGGCTGACGGGGGAGGGGCCCTTGTCCGGGCTGGATGCCATCCTCAGTGATCCGCTTCGGCCCTTAGTGACGATCAGGTACGGAGCTGAATACTCGGAGCGGGCGCTAGTGAAGGCGATTGAGGACACCTCCTGGGCGAAGATGTCACCGACCATTCAGGGTGTTTACTTCGATGCGGTGTCCGGTGAGATCGTCGTGGATGTCGTGGATGTCGTGGATGATGGGGTCGCTCTGGCGGATGCGCTTGCAAGCCAACCCCAACTCCGGGACTTGCCGGTGCGGATTAACGTCGTCGGAGCCCCGCTGTCGGATTCGTTAGGAATGGCCGGGGATTCTCCTTGAGGATGAGTCATGAACCGTCCCGCTGGCAGGCGCCGTCGGGCTAATGCTGGCTGCTGTTGCCATACTCCAGGCACAGGTGCGACCCATCGTGGCGCTTTAGCGGACGACGTCGTACACGGCCTTGACTACTCCGTTGGAGTAGGCGGCGGATTCCCTGAGGCTGAGTTTCTGTGAATCCCGGTTGGTGAGATTGAAGAGCCTCTTGCCGGAACCAAGAATCACCGGATACACAAGGAGGTTGTACCGGTCAATGAGTCCCGCGTCGTCGAGGCTTCGTGCCAGCCCCGAACTGCCGTGGATGAAGATGGCGCCCCCGTTGCCCTGTTTGAGCGCTGCAACATCATCGATCGATCGGAGGACCTCAATCGGCCCCCAGCCATCAATGAGGGCGTCGGCCCCGAGCGTCGTTGACACCACAAACTTCGGCAGGTCCTGATAGCTCGCGTGATCTTCAGATTGAGACCAGATCGGAGAAAAATCCTCGTAACTCTGGCGGCCGAACATCAACGCTGACGTCTCAGCCAACTCCTCGCTTTTGAGGGAGAACGATTCGGGAACGAACTCGGCATTCAACACCCACCCACCGCTGGGGTGGCCCTCAATTGTTCCACCCGGTGAATCCACCACGCCGTCGAGCGTCATGAAACCGGTCCACACTAGTTCCCGGGCCACCGCAACCTCCTTCTTCTTGGGGCCGTCCAGCCCCATGTCATGCTCCATCTTCAGCCCCATGCGGATTTGCTGCAAGGCTTGTTTGGGGGCGGATCCTCGTTGTTGGGTTGTGTTCAGACCCCTTTATAGTCGAAGGTTTGTTCGAGAGATTTATCCACATAGGCTCATAAGTTCCATGGAATGTCGGGGCGGTTTGGGACAATTGAGGTATGGACGGAAGCGCAGCTCCAGTGTTGATTCGGAAGGGATTTCCCCTCCCGGGGACGGCTCAGCGTGGAGCATTTAGTGCCGGGTCCGCCACTGTTCCGGGGTCCAGCACCGTGCCGGGGGTTGGGACTGTTTTTGGGTCCGGCACTGTTTTTGGGTCCGGCATTGTGCCGGGGGTTGGGACCCGGGTGGTGCTCGACGCCTTGAAGGCGCTAAGGCCGGCTATGACCTCCGCGGGGTTGATTGATCAGCTCCGTGGCTTGGAGGATCTCAAATCCGCTATTGCGGGGGTGCAGGCCCGGATCGCTGTCGCCTTCGACGTCTCCGAACGTCAAATCCAGGCCGACGCCGGGGTACCCGCCGCGGAGCAAGGCAACAGTGTTGGCGCGCAGGTCGCGTTGGCGCGGCGGGAGTCCCCGTCCCGCGGCAGCCGGCTGCTCGGATTAGCCCGGGCACTGGTCACAGAAATGCCGC